>NZ_JAPTFX010000109.1:0-16321 GCF_030985895.1 Stenotrophomonas sp. Sm6012
GCCAGACAGGGTGCGAAGCGCCGGGCTCTGCCCGGCGTTTTCGTTTGGTCCGGATGCCGGAAGCGCCCGCTCTGCTTTTGCGCTTTGATCTTTTCTGTTTTTCCGTGGCTGGCACACGCGCCACGCCGCCGGAGGTCGGACGGGGTGGGGCTGCGGGGGTGTGAGCCGCATGGATGCGGCGACCAAGGCTACATGGACGTACTTGCGCCGTCCCCCGCAGCCCTGCCCCGTCCGACCCAGCCCATGGGACTGGCTCTGCCGGCCGCGAGGGGCCCTGTCCTTGGCTGTATGCCCCCCCTGCATGACCGCAATGGCGTCACACGTTAAACTCCCGCCGTGAATACTCCCACCTACACCGCCCAGCAACTCGCCGAGCAGTTCGGCCTGCAGGTCCATGGCGACCCCGCCACCGCCATCCATGGCGTGGCCACCCTCGCCCATGCCGGTCCTGGCCAGCTGACGTTCCTCTCCAATCCGCGCTACCGCGCCCAGCTGGCCGACAGCCAAGCGTCGCTGGTGGTGCTGCGTGCCGACGACGCCGAGGCTGCCCCCGGCGCCGCGCTCGTCGCCAAGGACCCGTACACGGCCTTTGCCAAGATCGCCGCGCTGTTCGACATCGCGCCGACACGGCCGCCGGGCATCCACCCCAGCGCCGTCATCGATCCCAGCGCCCAGGTTGCAGCCAGCGCCCATATCGGCCCGTTCGTCTCCATCGGCGCGCGCAGCGTGGTCGGCGAGAACTGCATCATCGGCACCGGCAGCGTGATCGGCGAAGACTGCAGCCTCGACAGCGGCTGCGAGCTGATCGCCCGGGTCACCCTGGTCACCCGGGTCAGGCTCGGCAAGCGCGTGCGCGTGCATCCTGGCGCCGTGCTCGGCGCCGATGGCTTCGGCCTGGCGATGGACGCCGGCAAGTGGATCAAGGTGCCGCAGCTGGGTGGCGTGCGCATCGGCGACGATTGCGAGATCGGCGCCAATACCTGCGTCGACCGCGGTGCGCTGGAAGACACCGTGCTGGACGACGACGTCCGCCTGGACAATCTGGTGCAGATCGCCCACAACGTGCAGATCGGCGCACACTCGGCCATCGCCGGCTGCACCGGCATCGCTGGCAGCGCCAAGATCGGCCGTTACTGCCTGCTCGGCGGCCACGTCGGCGTGGTCGGCCACCTCGAGATCTGCGACAAGGTCGTGATCACCGGCAAGTCCGTGGTCCGCAATTCCATCCATGAGCCGGGCGAGTACTCGTCCGGCACCCCGTTGACCGACAACCGCACGTGGCGCAAGAACGCCGCGCGCTTCAAGCAGCTGGACGCATTGGCTCGCCGCGTCCTGGCCGCTGGCAAGGAGAAAGAATGAACGACACGCTGCAGCTTCCTATCGACGTCTGCCAGATCCAGGAACTGCTCCCGCACCGTTACCCGTTCCTGCTGGTCGACCGGGTGCTTGAGCTCGACATCGAGGCCAAGCGCATCCTGGCGCAGAAGAACGTGAGCATCAACGAGCCCTTCTTCCAGGGCCACTTCCCGGGCCGCCCGATCATGCCCGGTGTGCTGATCATCGAAGCGCTGGCCCAGGCCGGTGGCGTGATGACCCAGCTCACGCTCGGCCGTGACTCGCAGTCCACGCTGTTCTACATGGTCAAGGTGGAAAACGCCCGCTTCAACAAGCAGGTCGTTCCCGGCGACGTGCTGATGCTGGATGTGCAGATGAAGCGCCTGATCCGCAACATGGGCTGGTACTACGGCGAAGCCAAGGTCAACGGCGAAGTCGTTGCCTCGGCCGAAGTCATGTGCGCCGGCGCCAAGGGCTGATCACTGGAGGCAGGAATGACTGACAACGTACCCCGGATCCACCCGACCGCCGTCATCGATCCGGCCGCGCGCCTGGCCGATGACGTACAGGTGGGCGCGTTCACCCTGATCGGTGCCGATGTGGACATCGGTGCCGGCACGGTGATCGGCCCCCATTGCAGCATCCATGGCCCGACCCGGATCGGCCGCGACAACCGCTTCATCGGCCACGCCGCCATCGGTGGCGAGCCACAGGACAAGAAGTTTGCCGGCGAGCGCACCGAGCTGGTGATCGGCGACCGCAACGTGTTCCGTGAGTTCGTCACCGTCAACCGTGGCACCGGCGGCGGCGGCGGCGTGACCACCATCGGCAACGACAACTGGATGCTGGCCTACACGCACGTGGCGCACGACTGCCATGTCGGCAACTTCTGCGTGTTCTCCAACAACACGACCCTGGCCGGCCACGTCACCGTGGGCGACTACGTGATCATCAGCGGCTTCGCCGGTGCCCACCAGTTCTGCCGCATCGGCGCGCATGCCTTCCTCGGCATGGGCGCGCTGACCAATGGCGACGTGCCGCCGTTCACCATGGTCGGCACCGATTCGCTCGGTCGCCCGCGCGGCATCAACAGCGAAGGCCTGAAGCGCCGCGGTTTCGATGCCGAGCGCATCTCGGCCATCAAGCGTGCCTACCGCACCCTGTACGTGGCCGGCCTGCCGCTGGCCG
This sequence comes from Stenotrophomonas sp. Sm6012, assembly GCF_030985895.1. Taxonomy (NCBI): domain Bacteria; kingdom Pseudomonadati; phylum Pseudomonadota; class Gammaproteobacteria; order Lysobacterales; family Lysobacteraceae; genus Stenotrophomonas; species Stenotrophomonas sp. Sm6012. The sequence continues at coordinate 2,524 of NZ_JAPTFX010000109.1, forward strand.
AGGCCAAGGTGCAGCTGACCGAACAGGCGCGTGACAGCGACGATGTGAAGGCGATGCTGGACTTCATCGAGCATGCCGAGAGGCCCTTGCTGCGATGAGCAGCACGACCGGCCAGGCGCCGGCCGGCGCCGCCGTGATTGCGCTGGCCTCGATGGCTGGCAGCGTTCCTGCGCAGCGGGTGCTCAGCGAGCGACCGTTGCGGATTGCACTGGTGGCCGGCGAGGCCTCCGGCGATCTGCTGGGTGCGGGCCTGGTGCGTGAACTGAAAGCACGGTTCCCGAACGCCGAATTCGCCGGCATTGGTGGCGACGCCATGCGCAGCGCCGGCTGCCAGACCTGGCACGATGCCAGTGAGCTGGCGGTGATGGGCCTGACCGAAGTACTGCGCCACCTGCCACGCCTGCTGAAGCTGCGCTCCACGTTCCGCCAGCGCGCACTGGAATGGCAGCCGGACGTGTTCATCGGCATCGACGCACCCGACTTCAACCTTGGCATCGAGCGCTGGCTCAAGCAGCGCGGCGTGCAGACCGTGCACTACGTCAGCCCCTCGGTCTGGGCCTGGCGCGAGAAGCGCGCCGAGAAGATCGGCAACAGCGCCGACCTGGTGCTGTGCCTGTTCCCGATGGAGCCGCCGATCTATGCCAGGCATGGCATCGATGCGCGTTTCGTCGGGCACCCGATGGCCGACGACATTCCACTGCAGGTCAACCGCGAGGAAGCCCGTGCCGCGCTTGGCCTGCCGACCTCGGCCAAGGTGCTGGCGGTGCTGCCGGGCAGCCGACTGGGCGAGATCTCGCGCCTGGGCGAACCGTTCTTCGAAGCCGCCTGGCAGGTCTCCGAACGCATCCCGGGCCTGCATGTGGTGGTACCGGCCGCCAACCCGGCGTGCAGGCAGCTGATCGAAGAACAGCTCTCACGCTCGGCGCTGCCGGTGGCCTATTCGCATGTACTCGACGGACAGGCGCGCAACGCGATGATCGCCGCCGATGTGGTCGTGCTGGCGTCGGGCACCGCCACGCTGGAGGCGATGCTGGTCAAGCGCCCGATGGTGGTCGGCTACCGCGTCAACGAGCTGACCTACCGCTTGGTCAAGGCGCTGGGCCTGATCAAGGTCGACCGTTTCGCGCTGCCCAACATCCTGGCCGGCCAGGATCTGGCCCCGGAGCTGATGCAGCACGACTGCACGCCGGACAAGCTGGCGGCAGCCATCCAGCAGTGGTTCGACCATCCGCAGCGCGCGGCCGACCTGCAGTGCACCTATGCCCGCCTGCATGAACGCCTGCGCCGCAACGCCTCGGCACGGGCCGCCGACGCCGTTGGCGAGCTGTTGATGCGCGATCGGGCAGCTGCATGAGCCGTCGCCACGCGGCAACGGCCAGCCTGGCCCTGTTCGATGGCGCGGCCGTGGTCGAGCCGGAGCGGTTGATCGCCGGCGTCGACGAGGCCGGCCGTGGACCGCTGGCGGGGCCGGTCGCGGTGGCGGCGGTGGTGTTCGACCCGGCAAGGCCACGCATCAACGGCCTGGATGATTCCAAGCAGCTCGCCGCCGCACGCCGCGAGCAGCTGCATGACCGCATCATCGAGCGGGCCCTGGCCTGGCACGTGGTGCTGGTCGACGTGGACACCATCGACCGCCTGAACATCTACCAGGCCACCCTGCAGGGCATGCGCGAGGTGGTCGCCGCCGTGGCCCATGTCGCCGGCTTCGCCCGCATCGATGGCAACGTGGTGCCGAAGGGGCTGGTACTGCCGGCACAGGCGCTGATCGGCGGCGATGGCATCGACCGCGCGATCATGGCCGCCTCGATCCTGGCCAAGGTCTCGCGCGACCGCTACATGCAGGACGTGCACGCTCGTCACCCGCAGTACGGCTTCGAGCAGCACAAGGGCTATGGCACCCCGGCCCACCTGGCCGCGCTGCGTGAACACGGCCCCTGCGGCGAGCACCGTCGCAGCTTCGCCCCGGTACGTGAATGCCTGGAAGCGCCGCAGGCGTCGGCCGACATCGCGATTGCCTGAATCGCCTGAACGCCCGCTGCAATCCGTCTGGGGAAGAGTCCCCCTGAGCCAGGGGGCCGCGCCCCTGGGAATCGCAGGAGCGATTCCCAACGTTGCTGTGCAACGGCCCGAAGGGCGCATGCCATGGATGGCATGCGTAACGGCGCGGGGGTCTGGAAGCATGGTGAGACGGGGCCCGCGGTTCGCCTGCGAGCCGTGGGAAGCGATAGCGCGAATGCGATATCGCGTGCCGTCAAGAGCTTGTCGCGCCCCCCTGCCCTCGCTACCCTGACCGGGCACTCCAGCGCTTCCCGACCCCGGCGACGATTCCCCCCGTCGGCACCCGGGGCCCGCGCGCTCCAACCTGGCCCGGCATGTCCAACTCCCGCTTCGTACATCTCCACGTCCACACCGAGTTCTCGCTGGCGGACTCGACCATCCGTGTGCCGGCCAAGCCGGACCAGGCCGACCCGAAGAAGGCCAAGCAGGCCAACCTGCTGTCGCGCTCGGTCGAGCTCGGCCTGCCCGCGCTGGCGGTGACCGACCTCAACAACCTGTTCGCCCTGGTCAAGTTCTACAAGGCCGCCGAAGGCGTGGGCATCAAGCCGATCGCCGGCGCCGACGTGCTGATCGCCGAGGAAGGCCAGGACCCGTGGCGGATGACCCTGCTGTGCCGCGACCGCGAGGGCTACCTGAGCCTGTCGCGGCTGCTGACCCGCGCCTGGATGGAAGGTCATCGCCCGGAAGGCGGCGTGGCCGTGCACCCGGACTGGCTGAAGGCCGGCAACGCCAACCTGTTCGCGCTGGCCGGGCGGCAGAGCCTGGCCGGGCGGCTGGCGCTGGACGGCAAGCATGAGCTGGCCGAGCAGCAGCTGGCCGACTGGCAGCGCGTGTTCGGCGATGGCCTGCACCTGGAACTGACCCGTACCGGCCGCGAAGGCGAGGAGACCTTCAACCAGTTCGCGCTGATGGCCGCCGGCCAGCGTGGCCTGCCGGTGGTGGCCAGCAATGACGTGCGCTTCCTGTCACCGTCGGATTTCAGCGCGCACGAAGCGCGCGTGTGCATCTCCACCGGCCGCGTGCTGGACGACCCCAAGCGCCCGCGCGAGTACAGCGACCAGCAGTACCTGAAGTCGGCCGAGGAGATGTGCGCGCTGTTCGCCGACATCCCCGATGCGATCGACAACACGCTGGCGCTGGCCGAGCGCTGCAACATCGAGATGCGGCTGGGGACCTACTTCCTGCCCAACTACCCGGTGCCCGACGACGAGACCCTGGACACCTGGATCCAGAAGATGTCGCGCGATGGCCTGGAAGAACGCCTGGAGAAGAATCCGCTGGCGCCGGGCAAGACCCGCGAAGAGTACTTCGAGCGCCTGGAGTTCGAGCTCAACACCATCATCAAGATGGGCTTCCCGGGCTACTTCCTGATCGTGGCCGACTTCATCCAGTGGGGCAAGAACCAGGGCATTCCGATCGGCCCCGGCCGTGGTTCGGGTGCCGGTTCGCTGGTGGCGTGGGCACTGAAGATCACCGATCTGGACCCGCTGCCGTACAACCTGCTGTTCGAGCGCTTCCTCAATCCGGAACGCGTGTCGATGCCCGACTTCGACATCGACTTCTGCATGGACCGTCGCGACGAGGTGATCGACTACGTCGCACGCAAGTACGGGCGCGAACGCGTCAGCCAGATCATCACCTACGGCACCATGGCCGCCAAGGCGGTGGTGCGCGACTCCGGCCGCGTGCTGGGTTTCCCGTACGGCCTGGTCGATGGTGTCTCCAAGCTGATTCCGAACATCCTCGGCATCCACCTGAAGGATGCGCTGGGTAAGGGCAAGGAAGGCCCCAGCTCGGAAATGGCCTCGGCCGAACTGATCCAGCGCTACGAGACCGAGGACGATGTCCGCGACCTGATCGACCTGGCGCTGCAGCTGGAAGACCTCACCCGCAACGCCGGCAAGCATGCCGGTGGCGTGGTGATCGGTCCCGAGCCGCTGAGCGAGTTCTGCCCGCTGTATGCCGAACATGACGAGAACGGGCTCGGCAAGAACCCGGTCACCCAGTTCGACAAGAACGACGTGGAAGAAGTGGGCCTGGTGAAGTTCGACTTCCTCGGCCTGCGCACGCTGACCATCATCGACTGGGCGGTGAAGGCGATCAACAAGCGCCATGAGCGCGCCGGCATCCCGCCGGTGGACATCGCCGCGATCCCGCTGGACGACACGCCCACCTACAAGGACATCTTCGCCAACGGCAATACCGGCGCGGTGTTCCAGTTCGAATCCTCGGGCATGCGCCGCCTGCTGAAGGACGCGCGCCCCGACCGTTTCGAAGACCTGATCGCGCTGGTGTCGCTGTACCGCCCCGGCCCGATGGACCTGATTCCTTCCTTCAACGCGCGTAAGCACGGCCAGGAAGAAATCATCTATCCCGATCCGCGCACCGAAGCGATCCTGAAGGACACCTACGGCATCATGGTGTACCAGGAGCAGGTGATGCAGATGGCGCAGATCGTCGGCGGCTACTCGCTGGGCGGGGCCGACCTGCTGCGCCGCGCGATGGGCAAGAAGGTGCCGGCGGAAATGGCCAAGCACCGCGAGATCTTCCGCGAAGGTGCGGCCAAGGACGGCGTGGACGAGGCCAAGGCCGATGCGATCTTCGACCTGATGGAGAAGTTCGCCGGCTACGGCTTCAACAAGTCGCACGCCGCCGCCTACGCGCTGGTCAGCTACCAGACCGCGTGGCTGAAGCGCCATTACCCGGCCGAGTTCATGGCGGCCACGCTGTCCTCGGACCTGGACAACACCGACAAGGTGGTGGGCTTCCTTGACGAGGTGCGCAACCTCGGCCTGACCGTGCTGCCGCCGAAGGTGAACCAGTCGGCCTTCATGTTCGAAGCGGTGACGCCGGACACCATCCAGTACGGCCTGGGCGCGATCAAGGGCGTTGGCCAGGGTGCCTGCGAAGCCGTGGTCGACGAGCGCCTGAAGGGGGGCGAGTACAAGGACCTGCTCGACTTCTGCACGCGCGTTGGCTCGGCCAAGCTCAACCGGCGCACGCTGGAAGCGATGATCAACTGCGGCGCGCTGGATGAGCTCGGCCACAACCGCGCCTCGCTGATGCTGCAGCTGCCGGAGGTGATCAAGGCCACCGACCAGATGGCGCGCGAGCGCGCGTCCGGCCAGAACTCGCTGTTCGGCGGCCCCGACCCGAGTGCAACCACGATCCAGCTGGACCTGCCCCAGGCCGAGGAATGGCCGTTGCTGCAGCGCCTGAACGGCGAGCGCGACACGCTGGGCTTCTACCTCAGCGGCCACCCGTTTGATCCGTGGCGCGACGATGTGCGCGACCTGGTCGGCAACGACCTGGGTTCGGTGGAGAAGATCTGGAGCGCCAACAGCGGCGGTGGCGGTGGCGGCGAAAAGCGCTGGCGCCCGGAAGTGCAGACGGTGCTGGCCGGCCAGGTGGTCGGCGTGCGCCGCAAGGGCGAAAGCCAGATCTTCATCCAGCTCGAGGACGGTCGTGGCCGCGTCGAGTGCAGTGCGTTCTCCGACGCGATGGCCGAGTTCGGCCACCTGATGACCAAGGACCGCATCCTGGTGGTCAAGGGCGGCCTGCGCGAGGACGAGTTCAACGGTGGCTTCGCGCTGCGCATCCGCCAGGTCTGGGACTTCGACGAAGTCTGCGCCAACTACGCCACGCGGCTGTCGCTGCGCCTGGACCTGCGCCAGCAGCGCCCGGTCTGGGAACGCATCGATGCCCTGCTCGATCGCCATCGCCCGGGGCGCACCCCGCTGCGCCTGGACCTGCTGCTGAAGGGCCCGCAGGGCGGCGTGGCCGGCATGCTTGATGTCTCCGGGCAGAGCGCGGTTCGCATCGACTCCAAGCTGATGGAGGCGCTGCGCGCCGATCCGGCCGTGCGCACGCTGAAGGTGCGCTACAGCCCGCCGTGGGCCAGCTGAGGCGGCCGCTCCGGTTTTCCTTTCACCCCTGTTTTCCCGTTCCAGATATCAAGGACGATTGCCGATGAAGACCCTCCTGTTCGCGTTTGCCGCCGCGCTGGCGCTGGCTGCCTGTTCGCCGTCGAAGATCGAGTTCCAGATCGACAATCCGACCGCCACGCCACTGGCGCTGAGCATTGACGGCAAGGAGCTGCCGGTGGCCGCGCACGGTTCGCGCCCGATCTCGCTGGCCGTGGGCGAGCACCGCCTGCACAGCGAGAAACTCGGTGACGTGCGCTTCATCGTCTACGTCGACGGTCGTGGTGGCCTGATCAACCCGACCCTGAGCGAGTACGTCATCGCCCGCGAGATCTATGTCACCGACGAGAGCAAGCTGAAGAATTTCGGCGTTGGCAACAAGGGGATCGAGCTGGGCGGGATCGACTTCGAAGGCCCGTTCGAGAAGAGCCACGCGCTGTTCATCGACAAGACCTGGACCTACGGCGTGCGCGAACCATTCCCGAAGGAAAAGGTGGTGGCCCATGTCGACTCCAGCGGCGGCCAGATCGTGGCAAAGGTGTTCACCGCCCCCGACTTCATCACCTACGTGGAAGAAGGCATGGGCGAACCCGGCGCGTTCAAGCGCGAGCAGCCGGCCGGCTACGTGGCCCCGGTATTCAGCCTGGAACCGGCTCCGGCCAGCCTTCCCGCGCTGGTGCCCGCCTTTGAAGCGCATGCCGCGCCCCTGCGCGAGGTCTATGCGCGCTGGCTGAAGGCCACCACCGCCGATGAACAGAAGGCCCTGCGCAAGCAGGACTTCGCCGCACAGATGGCCTTCACTTCGGCCACCGCCAGCCTCGGCAGCGGCCTGGGCCGGGAGGCCAACGAGGCTTACAACGACTTCGTCTCGCAGCGCAGCCAGCTGATGGGGCACAGCGCCCTGGTCGTGCCCTGAGCTGACTGGCGCCCCCTGCCCGGCTGCGCTACCGTCGCCTTCCAGACGAGGGCGTACGGGCGGTTTGCACGCATTCGGCTAGAATTCCCCTCTTCTTTACACGACGGCTTCCGATGAATCCGAACTACCTCGACTTCGAGCAACCCATCGCCGACCTGGAAGCCAAGATCCAGGAACTGCGCAACGCCAGTGCCGGGCCGGCGGTCAATGTCGAGGCCGAAGTGCACGCGCTGCAGGACAAGCTGCGCATGCGCACCGCGCAGATCTTCCGCAACCTGACCTCGTGGCAGGTGCTGCAGCTGGCCCGTCACCCCTCGCGCCCTTACACCGCCGACTACCTGCGCATCATCTGCGATGAGTTCCAGGAGCTGGCCGGTGACCGTGCATTCGCCGACGACAAGGCGATCATGGGCGGCCTGGCCCGCATCAACGGCCGCGCGGTGATGGTGATCGGCCACCAGAAGGGCCGCGACACCAAGGAAAAGATCAAGCGCAACTTCGGCATGCCCAAGCCGGAGGGCTACCGCAAGGCGCTGCGCCTGATGAAGATGGCCGAACGCTTCGGCCTGCCGGTGCTGACCTTGATCGACACCGCCGGCGCCTGGCCGGGCATCGACGCCGAATCGCGCGGCCAGTCCGAAGCGATCGCACGCAACCTGATCGAGATGGCTGAACTGAAGGTGCCGATCATCTGCACCGTGATCGGTGAAGGCGGCTCCGGCGGTGCGCTGGCGCTGGGCGTGGGCGACCGCACCGTGATGCTGGAGTACTCGGTGTATTCGACCATCACCCCGGAAGGCTGCGCTTCGATCCTGTGGAAGGACGCCGGCAAGGCCAAGGACGCGGCCGAACAGCTGGGCCTGACCGCCCCGCGCCTGAAGAGCCTGGGCCTGGTCGACAAGGTCGTGCGCGAGCCGACCGGTGGCGCACACCGCAACCCGATGCAGATGGCCAAGCGCCTGAAGGCGGTGCTGCTGAACGAACTGGAGGCGCTGGAAAAGCTGTCCACCGAACAGCTGCTGGAACAGCGCTACACCCGCCTGCGCAGCTACGGCGCGTACGAAGCCGCGTAAGCCCGGTAGTGCCGGCCGCTGGCCGCTGGCCGGCAACATCCGTGTGATTGCAGAAACGAAAGAGCCGGGCAGATGCCCGGCTCTTTTTCGTTGCGCCTGCGCGATGTATCCAGGCATGGCGTGGATGCACGGAAGGCTTGCTCAGAACGGCTTGGCCAGCACCAGCCACACGATCGGAATGAACGCCAGCAGCGGAATCTCGTTGATCCAGCGCAGTGCGCGCGACGACGGCAGCGCCCTGCCCTGGGCCACGCCCTTCAGCAGGCGCCCGATCCAGATGAAATACGCCAGCAGCACCACGACCAGCCCCAGCTTGGCATGCAGCCAGCCGGCACCGCCCGGCGCCACCATGGTCGGGAAATCAGGGATGACCTTGTAGCCCAGCCACAGCACCAGGCCCAGCAGGAAGGCCAGGCCGAACATCGAATGGCCGAAGCGGTACAGGCGCAGGCCCATCAGCTGCAGGCGCTCGGTCACGGCCGGCTGGCCCGCGGTTTCGGCCAGGTTGACCAGGATGCGCGGCAGGTAGAACACCGTCGCCATCCACGCCACCACGAACACGATGTGGAAGGTCTTCACCCAGTAGTAGCTCTGCATGCGCTTGCTCCGGCGGCTGGCGTAGATGGGCGGTCATTCTCGCATGCCGTGGCCGGACCACCCCGCGTGCCACCGCCGCGACACATCGACGCATGGCGCGCCGCAACACCGTACGATAGGCGCCGTTTTCTCCGATCATGCACCGCCCCATGGACAAGACCTACGACGCCGCCTACTTCCAGCGCTGGTACCGCCGCGCCGACATCGGCGGCAGCGCCCGCCTGGCACGCAAGGTCGCGTTGGCCGTGGCCAGTGCCGAGTACTACCTGGAGCGGCCGATCCGCAGCGTGCTGGACATCGGCTGCGGCGAAGGCGCCTGGCGCGCGCCGCTGCTGAAGCTGCGTCCGAAGGTCGAATACCTCGGCTTCGACAGCAGCGAGTACGCTGTGCGCCGCTACGGCCGCACCCGTAACCTGCATCTGGCCCGCTTCGGTGATTTCGCCTGGTTGCGGCCCTGCGCCCCGTTCGACCTGCTGGTCTGCTCGGACGTGATGCACTACGTGCCCAACCGCGAACTGCGCGCCGGCCTGGCCGGCGTGGCCGAGCTGACTGGCGGCGTGGCCTTCCTGGAGACCTTCGCCGCCGAGGACGCGTTCGAAGGCGATCACGACGGCTTCCAGGCCCGCCCGGCGCGCTGGTACCGGCGCGAACTGGCCCGCCACGGCCTGCAGCCGGTAGGGTCGCACTGCTGGCTCGGCCCCGCCCTGGCAGGTGATACGGCCGCGCTGGAACGGATGTGAATCCGGATTCATTATTTTCAGCCAACTTAACCTGCGGGACACCCGGATGGGATATGCTGCGCGGCAACATATGACCATACATATTCGGTCGTCATGCTCTATCAACTGCACGAACTGACCCGCAACCTGCTCGCCCCCTGGGTGCACCAGGCCCAGGCCAACGCCAAGTTCTTCGCCAACCCGGGCCACTGGTGGTCGCAGATGCCGGGTGCCGATCGCCTGGCCGCGGTCAACGAGTTGTTCCATCGCATCGGCAAGGATTACGAGAAGCCCGAGTGGGGCATCAACGAAATCGACGTCGATGGCGAGCGCGTGCCGATCGTCGTGCATGAGGAAGTGAGCAAGCCGTTCTGCAAGCTGCTGCGCTTCAAGCGCCACAGCAATGAAGCCGACCAGCTGCACACCATGCTCAACCAGCCGTTCGTGCTGGTGGTCGCGCCGCTGTCCGGCCACCACGCTACCCTGCTGCGCGATACCGTGCGCACCCTGCTGCGCGACCACCGCGTGTACGTCACCGACTGGGTCGACGCGCGCATGGTGCCGTCCAGCGAAGGCGAGTTCGGCCTGGACGACTACATCGCCTACATCCAGGAATTCATCCGCCACCTCGGCGTTGAGCGCCTGCATGTGGTGAGCGTGTGCCAGCCGACCGTGCCGGTGCTGGCCGCGGTTTCGTTGATGGCCAGCCGTGGCGAACCGACGCCGCGCACGCTGGTGATGATGGGCGGCCCGATCGATGCGCGCTGCAGCCCGACTGCAGTGAACAACCTGGCCACGCAGAACCCGCTGTCGTGGTTCGAGAACAACGTCATCCACACCGTGCCGCCCAGCTACCCCGGCGCCGGCCGCCGCGTGTATCCGGGCTTCCTGCAGCATGCCGGCTTCCTGTCAATGAACCCGAGCCGCCATTTCAGCTCGCACTGGGATTTCTACACCGACCTGGTCAAGGGCGACCTGGAAGACGCCGATGCGCACCGTCGTTTCTATGACGAGTACAACGCGGTGCTGGACATGCCGGCCAAGTACTACCTGGATACCATCCGCGTGGTGTTCCAGGACTTCCTGCTGCCGCGTGGCGAGTGGATGGTCAATGGCGAGAAGGTCGATCCGTCGGCCATCCGCGATACCGCGCTGCTGAGCATCGAAGGCGAGCTGGACGACATTGCCGGCCTCGGCCAGACCGAAGCGGCACAGGCACTGTGCACCGGCATCAGCGCAGACCGCCGCGAGCATTTCATCGTCGAAGGTGCCGGCCACTACGGCATCTTCAGCGGCCGCCGCTGGCGCGAAGTGGTGTACCCGAAGGTGCGCGACTTCTTCGCCGCGCATGCCGAGGCGCCGGCGGCGAAGGCCACGAAGAAGAAGAGCAACGTCACCCCGCTGCGCCGCAAGGCGGGGTAACTCGCCCATGGTGGGTGCCGACCTGGGTCGGTACGCCCTTGTAGATGCCAACCTTGGTTGGCGCTCTACCGTAAACCCTGGCATCTGATGGAGTGCGCCAACCAAGGTTGGCACCTACCGAAGCCGACCCCGCCAGGTATGTCGATGGCGGATGGAGCGTGCCAACCGAGGTTGGCACCTGCCAGAGCGTGGATTCCCGGTTACAGCCGCACCAGCAGGTGCTTGGCGATCAACCCGTGCAGCTTGCCGATGCCGCGCGCCAGGTGCAGGGTCAGCACCAGCAGCAGCGCACCCACGGCGGCAACCACGATCGCTACCAGCGGCGAGGCCGCCATCGGCAGCACATTCACGCCGTCGATATAGATGCCCGGGATGTCGCCGCTGAAGATCGCCGCCACCGGTGCCCAGATCATGCCCAGCGACAACGACAGCAGCGTCACCGCGATGGTGAAGTAGATGATGCCCAGCGGCAGCATCAGCACGAAGTACAGCAGGGTCAGCCAGGTGCGGCCATCGGTGAACATGTCGCCGATACGCTGCAGCCAGGTGCGGCTGCGGTCGGTGTAGCGTGGACGGCGTGGCATGCGTTCGCCCAGCAGTGCTTCCACCAGCCGCCCTTCCAGCAATGCCAACCCGCGCACCGAGCCGAAGAACAGCACGGTCAGCGGAATGCCGACGATCAGGATCAGCAGGCCCAGCGACAGCGACAGGCCGGTCACCACCCAGGTGAAGAAGAAGATGCCGGTGGCCAGCGACAGCAGCATGTAGAACAACGCGCCATAGGTGTGCGGATCCGCCACCACGCCGAAGAAACGTGCCAGCAGCGAGCGCTGTACCGGCGCCGGCGGCGGCGCGGCCGGCTCGACGCCGCTGGCCTCGGCTGCCGCACGCAACACCGGCGAGGTATCCGCACGCGGCGTACGCAGCGCGCGGTTCACCGTCACCTCGGTCTCGCGGTAGATCTCGGCCACTTCGTCCGGCGCGCCATAGCTGCCGGCGACGTCGGCGATCACCTCGGCCTCGCTGCGGCCGGGCTGTGCAGCCAGCTCCGAACGCAGGTATTCCTCGGCGTCGTACAAGGCATCCTGCACCATCGCCGGATCGGCGCCTTCCAGCGCCGCGCGCAGCTGCGCCAGGTACTGCGGAATGGTGGTCGGCAGGGCACGGCCTGCCAGGCTCGGGTCGTTCATTGCGGTACCCCCTCCAACACGGAATCGACGGAATCGCGGGTGGCCTGCCAGGCCTGGCGCCATTGCGCCAGCACCTCGCGGCCACGTTCATTGATGCGGTAGTAGCGCCGCGGCGGCCCGCTGCTGGACGGCTCGACATGGCTTTCCAGCAGGCCGGCCCCTTCCAGGTTGCGCAGCACCGGGTACAGCGCGCTCTGCTTGCCGCTCAGCACGCCCTCGCCCACCCGCTCCAGCTCCTTGGCAATCAGGTAGCCGTACAGCGGCTGCCCGGCCCGGGCGAGCACCGCCAGCAGGGCCAGCGACACCGTTCCAGCGCTCAGCTCCTTCTGGAACTTCTTCAGGTGGACATCGTCTTCGACCATGACCGGCCCTCCACTACGTTGAAGTCCACAGTAGTGCGAAGTTCGGTATAGCGAATGTGTCGTTAGTCATCGTGCCGGTTGGCGTGGCCGGGACGCTCGCGCAGAATCGAAGCTTCGTTCATGTTCCGGGGTTCCCATGCCGCACCGCCGTCGCCTTGCCCTGACCGCCCTCGCCCTTTCCTGCCTGCTTCCCGCGCTGGCCAGCGCGGCCACGCCCTACCGCAGCCCGCAGCAGATCCTCGACGCGTCGGCGGCCAACGACTGGCGCACGCCGGACCCGGCCAACCTGCTGTACATGGACCTGCCGGCCGGCCGGGTGATCATCGAACTGGCGCCGCAGTTCGCCCCGCGCCATGTCGCCAACATCCAGACCTTCGCCCACGAGCACTTCTGGGACAGCACCAGCATCTACCGTTCGCAGGACAACTTCGTGGTGCAGTTCGGCGATGCCGACGCCGATGACGCGGCCAAGGCCAAGCCGTTCGGCAGCGCCGCACGCAAGCTGCCGGCCGAATTCGAACGCACCAGCGCCGGCCTGAAGGTGAGCGTGTTGCCGGACAGGGATGGCTGGGCGGCGCAGACCGGCTTCGTTGACGGCTTCCCGGTCGGCCAGGACCCGCAGGCCGGCAAGGCCTGGCTGGCGCACTGCTACGGCATGCTCGGCGCCGGCCGCAGCAACGAGGAAGACAGCAGCATCGGCGCCGAACTGTACGTGGTGACCGGGCAGTCGCCGCGCCAGCTGGACCGCAACATCACCCTGGTCGGTCGCGTGTTGAAGGGCATGGAGCTGCTCAGCGCGACCCCGCGCGGACCGGCGCCGATGGGTTTCTACACCGATCCGAAGCTGCGTACGCCGATCATGTCGATCCGCCGTGCCAGCGATGTGCCTGCGGCCGAGCGCACGCCGATCCAGGTGCTGCGTACCGATTCGAAGACCTTCGCCGAAACGGTGGAGGCGCGGCGCAATCGCGTGGATGATTTCTACAAGCGCCCGGCGGGGCATATCGATCTCTGCAATATTCCGGTGCCGGTGAAGTAACGCCGTTGCAGGTTCTGCGCGTGGTGCGTGCTGAAGGCGCTTCATCGTTCATGGGCGTCACTTTTCTTTTCGCGCGAAAAGAAAAGTAACCAAAACAAACCCGCCGCCACACCGCGAGCCGCCGTGCTTCGCACGTCGGTACCCTGCGCTTCTCGGTGAATCAGGGGACGGTGCCGAACTCGCTGCGCTCAGACATCGGCACCTCTTCGCCCCTGATTCCCCTGCGATGCTCGGCTCGCTCAAGGCGGACCCAGATCAAAGGCCACGGCTGCACCCAGTGGATCCACGCCATACGTGGATGCCTTGCCGTTGATCTTGACCTTCCAGTCCGCCTTGAGCGAGCCGAGCACCGCAGGTCCGGCGAGGGCGAAGAGGTGCGGGTGTCTGAGCGCAGCGAGTTCCCGCACCGTCCCTCGACGGGCCGAGGAGCGCAGGGCACCCCTGGGCCACCCCCCTCGGCGCGGGGCCCGGGGGGCGGTTGGTTTTGTTTAATTTTTTT
>NZ_JAPTFX010000010.1:0-66419 GCF_030985895.1 Stenotrophomonas sp. Sm6012
TGACCCACCGGAGCGGTATGCTCCCCAACCTGGACTCTACTAAGTAGCTAGTGGCCCTGAGAAAGGGGGCAGGTCAGCCCCTCTCTGGACAAGCGCATGCACTTGAAAGCGCAATCCGCTTCTGCGAGTCAAGCAATGAAAGTGAATAAGGCCGAGATGGCATTTATCGAAGCATTTGAGCGCCTGAAGGCGGGCAAACCCATCAAGTGCTCTATTGGAACAGCAGTATCTCAGGCCAGCGTCGCTCGCGAGGCAGGCGTCACTCCGTCAGCGCTCCGAAAGTCTCGCTTTCCGCGAGTTGTAGCCATGATCCAGCAATGGATTGATGCAAATGCACTACCGGATAGGCCGACATCCGGCTCCACGCTTCTGCAGCGGCAGAAGGCTCGAAGCCTTCGCAGGCGGATCGAGGACCTTACACAGCAGCGCGATAAGATGGCCGCGCTTCTACTAGAGGCAGATTCTCAAGTACTCCGACTGACACTGGAGTGCGAGAGACTTCGGGCCCTTGCCCCCAATACCAACATCACGGCTTTCCCACAGAGACCACGTGCCAGCAAGGATGAATGACAACGCTACTGGACCATGGCGACCGACGCCACCCTGCATTCTCGGGCCCGGCGGCTAGAGATCGGCAATATGGAGCAGGCTGGACGCCGATAGCCCTAAGGCATCGGCAAGCCTTATGACGGTGGAAAGCCGGCAATCCTTCTTCCCCTGCTCAATATGGCCAAGTTGAGTACGGTGCATGCCCAGTTCAGCTGCAAAATCCTCTTGAGACACACCCAGCGCCATCCGTCTCGCCTTCACGGCGGCTCCAAGAGCTTGCTGGGGCTTGGGGATGGTCACCCCCTAAGCTTTAGTTTTGTAGTATTTTTGGTCTACAGTACTTACGGTAGCGCTCCTGGCAGCGTCACGAGCCCGCACCGGCGGTGTGGACCACTTACAGACCTTGGCAGGCGGGAATGAGCTTCTTCTTAGTGGATGCTGAGTCAGAGTTCGCCTTGGAGCTGTCTCTCAGCCAAGAGTCAGCGCAGGACCTGCGACGCCAAATCGCAAAGCTCCAAGAGAGCACGGACGCGGAAGGGCTTTCAAGGCGCCTTGCTGCGGAGCTCTCTAGATTGGTGCCAGAGATGCTTGACTGGGACATCAAAAGGCCCACAAAGGCGCAGATCGCCTATGCACGTACGATCTGCTACCAACGAAAGATTGAACTACCGCAGCAAGCGATGGAGTCCCGTCAGGCCATGCATCTGTTCATAGCCTCCCGTGGCAACTGGCCATGAAGCTGTTGCCTTTGCGCTGCCAGTCCTTCTGATTGGTCCAGGCGCCACACACTAGCGTGGGATGACGATTACAAATGATAGCTACGACGCGTCGGACCAGCCTCACCCACCCGTTAAATATTGCTGCGTTGCCAGTGGGAGCGAATGGTGGGGCGATTGGTGTGACGTTTGCTCCAGGGAAGTTTCAAGAAAACGCCATGACAGGCGCTTGGGCGCGCGACCTCGATGCAGACTTGGCGGCGATTCATTCTTGGGGCGCCCGACATCTGATCACGCTACTTGAACCACACGAGTTCGACGAACTCAGGATCTCCTCTCTGCCAACTCAGGCCAGCGATCATGGCTTGATGTGGTACGGGCTTCCTATTACGGACGGCAATGCACCAGACAAACGCTTCCTGTCACCGTGGAAAGAGCTAGGTCCATATCTGATTCGCGAACTGCTCGACGGGAAAAGGGTGGTCGTGCATTGCAAGGGAGGATTGGGCCGTGCAGGAACGGTTGCTTCGCTTCTTCTACTGAGCACTAAGACGAGCAGCGATGCAGAGAGCGCTATGCTTGCCGTACGAACGGCGCGTCCAGGGGCTATAGAGACCCTCGAGCAGGAGTGTTTCGTCCGCAAGTGGGCTAAGGCGCTGGGTCAGTAAAGGATGGAAGGCGGATGGGTCTCGGTCCGCTCTCTACGACCGATCGAAGAACCTCTTCGAGGACTATCGGCTAACCGATATCACCGGGATCAAGAACTGGCAGCACAAACTTTGTCCATTCATCATCGCAGTTCAACGTCGGAACCATACGTCGCCAGCTAGCTTCTCTACGTCTCTAGCCACTTTGAGCACATCGGCTTCCCAACAGTGAGAAAGCGAGTCTAGAACGGGCTGGAGCTCTGGCACTCCATTGCCAATTGCATGGCGCTTGCTGAACGGAGCGTCCGTCTCCGTAAGGGTACGACTTGGGCCCGCCGCACGTGCTATAGATTGACCACGCGCGGTGCTTAGCAAATCCGCGTTGACCGATATGATGGCTCCCAGATCGAGAGCGCGTCGAAGCTCCGTCATTGATCCCGTGAACCAGTGAAAGATCAAGGTGTTCCGCTCGTGCACTCTTGAGCTCTCGATCAGGTCGAGAACGGCGGTGGCGGCTCGCAAACTATGCAGTGAGAGGGTTCTCCCCCCCACCTCGTTGCACACGGAGAAGACCCGCTGAAGTACTTTGGTTTGCTGCGCAATGCTACCCCTGTGCGCCGGCGAACCATCGAGACCAACTTCACCAACAAACGGACTTTCGGGAATTCCACGCTCAAGGGCGACGAGTTCAGAGACACGATCGTGTACCACCTGGGGGTGAAGTCCAATCCCAACGCGAACGTACCGATACTCGCGTACCATCTCCCTCTCGACTTGCCACGCCCGTGGCGTGGTCGTCACAGCAAAAGTGAACTGCTGCCTTGACTCTAGGAACTCCAAGGTCTCCTGCCACTTCGGTAGCAGGTCGACGTGGCAGTGGGCATCTACGAGCCTAAAGCCGCTCACTGAGGCACCTCCAGACCTGCGATGTCCGCCACTTCTAGCAAGCCGCTGCGTACGCAGCGCAGGAGCTCCTGCGTATGTCCTTCGACATCCGTCAATGGTGCGACCGTCGCCAAAGCCCACCGGAGTTGATCGTCTGGTAGACGCAGAATATTGAGGCCGTACTGGATCGAGCGAATAACATGCCCCCTAGCTCCTGGCTCTGTGTCTAGGTAGTCCAGTCCTTCAGTGACGTACTTCGTGGGATCTGAACGCGTCGGGTATGCATGCTTGATCGCTGCCCGCCTGATCAGGCATGGCCAGCACGTTCCGCAGTGGCTTGTTCCAAACTCCGCGCGATACCGCCGCACGAACTTCGGTTTTGAGCATGAAACGGTCAGGTCAAGGCCGTCCCAAAGCAGGCTCAGGTCCTCGCACTGAGCGAGCATTTCACCTTTAGTCTTACCCTGAAATGGATTCTCGAGGCGCGCGGGGAGACCGAGCTCGTCAAGGAGGTCATTGAACCTCGCGATGACGAATGGATGGGTAGTCCGGGTAGTCAGTGCACCCAGCCGCCAAGGATCGAGCGGAACGTTGAGTGAAATGAAGCCGTTCTCGGGTACAAGTACGCGAGCGCTCTTCCAGGCAGAAGCAACTACAGCGCTCGCTGCGAAGAAGAGGAATGATCTGGCTCGCATAGTCAGCTCGCCCTGCCCAGAGAATCCTGGGCCAAAGTCTGCTGCGCGCGAGGAAACAGCCCACTTAACAATCTCTACCGGGCGTCCCGTGCGCGTCGTAAGAAGCTCTGTCAACGACTCAACGGTCTGAGAGTTGCCGCCATCGACCTGGCTAACGAATACTGGGGCATGAGGCTCACGCCCGTAGGCGTCGATTGCGCCCGCGAAGCTATCCAACCCTCCTGAGAAAAGCGCAACAGGTGGTGCGGCTGCATCCAGCGAATCCTCGAGCGAGAGTCTCTCTGCATAGACCCCCATTTCGGGAGATGCGGCGTAGAAACTGATCGACCAGATGTCACCGCTTAGAGTACCTAGCAGGCGGCATATAAGCCGCGCACAACTCTGCCAGCGCGCCACATTGCGGACGGGAACTAAAAGGTGGATGTTGCGCGTCCAGTTGTCCTCTGAGTGCTGCTGGCGTGACAGCCGCGTATCAGCAAGCCATACGCCGAGCGCGACTAGAGCAAGCTCAAACGCTTGCGCACTTGGCTGTCGACCGGTGCGCAGCACTGTCTCCAAAAATTGATGCAGTCCGAAGCGAGGATTCCCACGGCGGTCGGTAAGCGTGACGCGCAGAGAATCTTCAGCAGTGCCTCCTGCAACGCTACTACCGTCCCATGAAAGAACGATTTCCAATCGGCTCATTCGTGCGCTCCCCAGTCTCCAACGGCGGTGATGGCTTCTCTGAGGGTATGACTGACGATCGCGTCAAAGCGGCCTGCATCGATCTGAGCTGGAAGAAATCGGCTTTGGCTGGCGGACAGGCGTTGACGTACTTGCACCACGACGAACGCCCTCAACGTAGATAGGTGAGTGAACGCGGCTGCGGCGGACACGCCGTTCTGCTCAAGCAAACTGCCGCCGTCCTGTGAAAGGCGCTCCAAAACGCACTCACCAATGAAGCGCTCAAAAAACGCAGATAGTTGCTCGGAGTTTGCCTCCAACAGATCGTCCAAGCCGTTCTCGATCTCAAAGCGCAGGGTTTGAAAGAAGGCGACGCGAACTATGGATTCGTCGATCGACGCGCCGTCTGAACAGACGAACTCAGCGAGTCGGTCCCATACTTGCGTGGTGGACAGACCGGCTAGTGAGTCTAGGCGCAGCACCCGTGCGAGCGCTTGCCCGCCGCCGGTAGCGAGAGCGCTGAACGCCTGCACCATACGGTCACCGGCGCGGCGAGCTGAGCCCATGCGACGGGTGCCCCTTTCGCCCCCTCCCATCGCGCTACTGGCGAAATGGCGGGCTGCTGCGCGCATGGCGCTGTCGTCAGATCCACCGGCTCGCGCGGAGCGGCGCACCGCTCTGCGCAATGGGGTAAGTCGTAGCGGGTCGGAAGCAGGCTCCGGTTGGACGCCGTCGCCACGAGAGTCGGCTTCAGCCCCCCCCTCATCGGCAGACTCGGCTCCTGCCTCGCCTGGAACCTCTCCCGGTAGCGGCAAGTCAGCCCAAGAAGGAATCAATGGATTGCTGCCCCTCGGGCCGGAATAGCTTGCAGAGGTACCCATCGTTACGAGCCCCGGCTCTGGAGGAGTGCTTGAATGAGGGTGACCAGCGGGCGCGGAGCATCCTCATCAAGAACCCGTTGCAGCCAAGCCCTGAGATTGTTGCCCGACTTAGCCAGCTCGCTGAAATGGGACAGCCACGTGCCGGCAGCGGCTGTCGGCATGCTGACGAAGCCGCGATCAATGATACCCGCCACCCCTTCGGCATCGAGGCGTAGTAGGTCGCCAAGGCTTTGGGCATAAGAATCTCGACGACCGTGATCGCTGGCTTGGATCAATCGCGTGATCAGTTCGGATGCAAGTAGCCCACGCCCCTCAGTTGACAGCTTGAGCACCTCAGCTTTGCGCGCAAGCAAGGACACTCCGCTTGCAGATGCAGCAAGCAGCTCGCCGACGTCATCTGGCAGCCCGGAGCTCGTCACCAGGCGCGCATCCCGAATAATGAAGAGATACGGACGCAGGTCAGTGCCCTCCAGCTTTGGCTCAAGTTTTGCCCACCGGGCGATCTTTGGATCATTTATGAAGTCCGTGGAAGGCTCCGGCTCTTCACCCTTCGTCTTTGAAGTTCGTACCTTAGGCGCCGCCTTTGGTGCCGGCGCGGGGCTCTTACTTCCCTCGAGCTGGCGCAGCAACGGACTATCACCGTTGCCATCGCGGGATTCCGATGCAATAGCATCGAACAGGTCTGGGTGGAAGTACTCAGCAAGCATCAGTTTCATCAGCGGAGCTACGGTGATGTCGTCCAAGCCGCGCGCGTGCGCTGCACGTAGGCGGACGAACACCGCATTGACGAAGCGCTTGATTTGGCGCGGATTTCCGTCAGTGCCCGCAGCTAGGACCGGCGCAATGCCCAGCATCAAGGATTGAAGAGGCTGCAGGGATCTATCTCGATCCATACTTCTCTTGACTGGCTTCAGATCAAGCTCTTGTTTCAGCCACGGCTTTTTCAGCAGCTCCTTGGCCTGGGCCAGCACCTGCGCGAATCCGGGATCGGAACTTCCTAGAACTCCCTCAAGGAGGAGAAGCTGAACGTAATGGCCAACTTCGACTGGCCCCAGAATGGGTAGCACGAAAGGCACTTGGATCAGTTTGTCCAAGTAGTTCCGAGCGTACTCGTCGGCCTTCAGTCCGGGACGTGCTGGAAAGTGCTCGCGAACCGCGTACTCGATCATTTGTCGGTCACAGCCAAGCACGAAAACAGTCCGCGGTCCCGATAGGAATAGACGTATCGCCTCTAGAGTACCAATGGCTGTCTGCGGCAAGCATCGATCCAGATCGTCCACCAGGACCACAAGTTGCTTAATCGCGGCCTTGTCCAACAACTCATTGAAATCACGGCGGAATCCGTGCAGATCTAAGGGATCATCCGCTGGATCGTCCTTGCCTAGAACGTCGGAGACCTTATCGAAAGTCTCTCCCGCTGCATCCTTCGATAGCAGTGTTGGCAGTAGCAGCGCCAGTCCGGCGGGACCAGCAACCATTGCACCGACGCCCGCGACCACGCCAGCCCTAGCCAGCTTCAGATAGTCGATCCGCTTGCGCAGACGACGGAACAAGTCCTTTGCCTTGGAAACGAAGGTCTTCTCTTGCTGAAGATGGCGAACGATACCTTCAAGGATTGCGATCTTGGCATCTTCGAATCCTTCATACTCCCAGCCATTGAACCATAGGGTGGTCACCCCCGACTGGTCCTTCAGTGAGCGCTCCACCAATGACAGCACTGTGGACTTGCCAGCCCCCCAGTCGCCATGCACTCCAAGCACTAGGCCATGGTCGGGATGGGCGCGAATCACTTCGGCGATCGTCCGAGCCAGCGGCTCAGCGTGCAGCAGATCTACGACTGCAACGTCGTCTGGAAAAATCAGCAGTCCTTGCATGTCCCCCCCCTGGGGCTAATAAGGCCGACTCCACCTATGCCATACGGCAGGCGTTCCCGTGCCTACTCGCGATTCAGATTGCTATAGATAATGCCCTATTGCAACCCTTGTAAAGGTCACGCCTGCGGAACTTCAACTGTCCAAGCACACCCTCTCCGCAAGGAACCGGAGGCTCAATAACGCCTGCTCACAGCTCAGCGTTACAAATAGCCAAGTTCACGCGAGGCCAGGCCCGCCTTGTACCACCTGCAATTGGGACCGACCACGGACGTTACCGCTTAGGCGTTCTGGCTCGATGTGCTTGTGCGACAAGGCTGGAGGTCGCATGGGACTAGCTCATCTTCCCGGAGGCCGCATTGAGCTCCTCAACGCGCTCAAGGAGGCGCCCAGAGGCCACGCTGAGCCCATCATCACTCATCGCGTAGGGAGAGGCGAACAGTGGAACTTCAACCCAGAGGTGCTCCTGTCCTAGATGGACATAGGGAGCGTAATCATCCAAAAGCAACGCATCACCGATCCTCTTTGATACGAAGCTGAGATCCTTGGTCTTTCCTGACCATTGGACGAAGTGAATATCTGCGAACCACTCCGGGGCGCTCCGCTCACGCACCAAGAGTTCCGCGATGCTCCGAAAGCGCGCTTCGGGAACCGTCGTGAACATCACCAGCGTCTCAAATTGAAGCCGCGCGCCGGCAAGGAATTCAGCCAGTCCAGGCCTTGCAATCTGACTAATAGCATTGGATATGAGCGTACCCTCAAGATCCATTGCGAGAATTCTCGGGCGCATAGAGTCATTACAGGTCAGGGCAGTAGTGCAAACACCATGCTCGCAACAGACGGCTTTGTCTACATCGTGAGCCTACTGGTGCAGCTTGTGAGCCTACTGGTACGGCCATGACGCGACAACGAAAAGCATCGTACTGCTGGCCACTTCTGAAAACCTCGAGAATACGAAAGGCAGACCGCATTTAACCGCTCCTAGCCCGCATCTATGCATGCATCCCAAGCAATGAGCAGCGCTGAGATACTATTGGACCCCAGAAAACCATGGCAGGCGTGCACCGCAGTGCGGCAAGATTGTTGCAAAGCTGTCCTCTTAGCACCGACGAGATTAGGAAGTCACAACGTCACAGATTCGACTTGAGCAAGCGCCATTGGTTCGATGTCCTAGTCAACAACTCGTTACCTTCGCTGTCGAACACCGACTCTAGGGATCGACCCTAATCACCCTCCATCCGTTTGACTCAAGTGCAGCAAGGTGTGCAGTACTGACGCGGTCCTTGTGAGTTGCAATTGCCAATAGGGTCGTCGGACGTGACATGCCAACGTAGAGACCCCGGTAAGCCGACTTGATGGACTTTGGCTTGCTTGGGATAGGACTCCCTAGTGCAATGCTGTCCATTGCGGCTCCAATATCGTGCCTTCTCAGATAGTGAACCATCGAATCAAGAACGAGCGTAGCAAGGTGCGTCTCACCTTTCACGGATGCAGTCGTCGCTATTTCAATCGACACAGAGCGGTCACCGTCATCAACCCGCATAACGTTGTCCGGGATGGAATGAGCCAGGCCGGCACCGGCACCGTCCTCCAATGCCGCAATGAAAGCTGCCTCGTCCACACCATCATCAAGATATGACCGCAACGTGTTGAACAGATGCGACATCGTGCCTTGCCAGCTATCTGTTCCGGCAAGACCGGTTGAGGTGACGAGGTGATGACGCAGACGACGGATAGGCTCTAGATCCACACCTTTGCTCTCTAGTGCTCGTATGAGCCGATTCGCATCTCGCAGGTCCTTCACTAGGGGACTGTTGCCGGCTCTCAGACCGAGGAGTAGTGCACGGGACACGTCCCGGGTACGTGAGGCCAAACCCAAAGGAGCGTCACCCCATCCTGCAGGGTCCGTCAGGAGGGTCCTGATACTCTCCTTCCCTCCACTCGTTGGGGATTTCATCGCATACACCGGGAAGTAGTCACCGACATGTCGGCCTAGCCCCGATCCAGAATCCCCCGCCTTGCGGGCGCAGATTGCCTTGACGGGCGCGCTCGCGAGCTGTGTGTCAGTCAGTTCTTCAAGAACAAGCCTCCCGAATCGCTCAATGACATTGGTGACTGTCGCATCATCGTAAAGAATGACCGTAGGTGGCTGCTCAGAAGGACGATGGGATACCACACTTGCGGGATAGTCCTGAACCGATGAAACGACAGAGGCGATGTCGGTCGGAAATCGCTTGGTCGAGCTGACAGTGAGAGCCCCATCCCTGGGGAATGTAAGCTTAGCCTCTTCCTTTCCGCCAGACAGGATGCGCTGATTCCTGTCACCGAAGCGTTGAACTATCACCTCGTCGCCGAAGATGGAATCGAGCATTGCCTCTTGCTCCGCATCCGTATCCTGCATTTCATCAATTAGCACCAGCGGAAACCTAAAAGATGCGGCGACACTGACCGCAGGGAAATCCCGCAGCAGACGGGTGGCGAACGCAAACATATCTGCGTGACGGAAGATCCCGCGCTGAGACAGCTCCCTTTTGATCTCACTCGCCTGCTTCCACGTCGGAGAATCCTTGCTAGGAAGCTGCCCTTTCTCGGTGCCAATCGCCAGATCCGCACCCACATGGATGAGCGTTCTGACGATTTCTTCACCGTTAGCCTGCCTCTTCAGCCAAGCACGAAGCGCCGGCTTCTTCCACATCAGATAGAGCGCATTCTTTCCGAATATTTCATTGTCGATCGAGTCAACATCGGTGCCCTGTGATCGAAGAAACGGCAGTGCGAGATGGGTATTTACAAATGAGTGAATAGTGCCAATGAAATGTGGGTGCCCCAAGAGGGACGCACCTTGCGGACTGCCAGCCAGACGCTTGGAGATCTCCGCTGCAGCCACATTGGTATGGCTGATAACACAGACTCCTCTATTGGAATGCTTCCACTTCGAAGCAAGCAGGGTCAACTTCGCTGCGAGAAGTGTTGTTTTGCCGCTGCCAGGCGCAGCCTGGACATCGCAGGACCCCATCATACGAAGAACTGCAGCCCTCTCTGGATCCGTGAAGTCCAGACCCGGCATCGCTTCCGATAACAGCGCCAAGTCTTCGTCTGAGATCGTTGGTAAGCTCATACCGCTGTCCCCTCATGCTCGGGCTCAGCGTCACCGGCCCTACCTACCCCGGAGGCATCGTCTGTCAAGGATGTCACGTGGACAAGCGCATGCCGAAGGTACGCCGGAAGTCGGTCGAGCAGGTCCCTGCCTTTTCCGTACTTCCCGCTCGCCAAGAGGCGGGCGGCAAACTGCGCCGTAACAGCCTTTGATGCATCCCCCGCGTACAGCGGCTCGTAGATCTCACACGCAAGGGCCACTGGCTTACCAACATGCTTCGCGCTCAAAATCATCCATTCTGCAGCGGCGTTTGCCACCATTTCATCGATCTTGGAATCGTCAAACCTTTCCCCTTGCGAGCGCTTGATGCATGCCAGCGCAATTGCCGTGAAGATGAGCTCCGAGCAGCCGCTGAGTGCAAGGTCATACTCAAGTGTCCAGTGATCAGAGACAAAGACCCTTACTGCATCGTCGCTGGCGATCTGAACCCTATCGACCTTCTTTTGGACAGCTGCAGCTGCTTGAGCAGAATCGTAGTCGTGCTCAAATCGCTTTACGCTCTTCTTCTTTGGCACGGCGACATAAGAGGCCATTGTTGGAACGATATCCCGGTCCGTAATGCACGCTACTGGCATTCCGATAGAGACCGCGCCCTCAGCTCGCTGAAAAATCCTAGCGTAGTGATAGAGGCCGACATCACCCACATTGACAATCGAGACTCCGTGGGCGGAGAGGGAGAGGCCAGCTGCTTCAGCAAGGGCGGGAAGAAGCAGCGCCTCGCCCGGCCCCTCAACCACCAGGACGCCCCGGGCGAAGAAGAGGTTAGCCTTGGTCGCATCCAAGAAGCGCTCAAGGTACTCGTAGTCCAGCCGGTCAAGACGCGTATCGGCT
This sequence comes from Stenotrophomonas sp. Sm6012, assembly GCF_030985895.1. Taxonomy (NCBI): domain Bacteria; kingdom Pseudomonadati; phylum Pseudomonadota; class Gammaproteobacteria; order Lysobacterales; family Lysobacteraceae; genus Stenotrophomonas; species Stenotrophomonas sp. Sm6012. The sequence goes on from NZ_JAPTFX010000010.1 coordinate 10,896, forward strand.
TGGCGGAGCGGATACGTCCGCGCCTTCCGTACCAGAATGAGCGACTCCAGCGGCGCAGTGGTCGCCAAGGATGGGCTGTGCGTAGACATTAGAATCTGAACTGGTGAGTCGACATCACCACTCTTCGCTTGCATCAGCTTGAGAACGCGATCCTGCAGTTGCGGGTGTAGATGAGCCTCCGGCTCCTCAATAAGGAGAAGCGGAAGCCCTTCGTCATCCCCGCTCAGCAGCACGAGCTCGGTGGCCATGAAGAGCGCGTTGTTGTACCCCAGCCCGCGCCCGCACTTCGCATCCTGATCAACTGTCGTGGGCGGAGTCAGGGACAGCTCAAATCGCTCGAGGATCTGCGTCAGGTTGCTTGAGCCGGCGATGCGAATCCGGGATGTGAGTTCCTCCCCGTCAAAAGACATCTTTGAGAGATAGTTACTATTGATGTCGTCCTGGACAACCCCGATTGTCGCGTGACGTTGAATGTCATACTGAGCCCGGCTCATCATGCCTACTAGAGTCTCAGGAGGGTCGGTCGCAGCGGGGTCGAAGTCGTTCCTATCTTGCGCAACCATTGATTTGTGCGCTCCCAGTATCTGCGAAAGACGCGACATGCGACCTGGCCGTAGCTCTGCTTCGGCATCCCGGAGAGGGCGCAGGTACGTAGCACGCACCAACTCTCTCACAGCGGTGCCGATCTCCGGCCCTGCGCCGCCAACGCCGCTGTGTGTGACCGCAAAGACCCTCGCGCGCTTTCCGGGTGTTACGGGTATGCGAGTAGCCTTAAGGTGAAGAATCAGCGATCTGGTTCCGTCACTCTCGTAGGTCAACCATTCGAGAACCGCTGCCTCCTGTGGAACAGACAGCCCCTTTAAACAGGCCTCGATGGTCAGAGTATCAACCTGGGACGTGCCGTGGGCATGGAAATCCGACTCTTGCAGCCGAACGTTCTCGTAGCTGGTCGTCCAGAGGAGTAGACGTATGGCATCTATGATCGTGGTCTTCCCAGCGTCATTCTCTCCGATCAGAAGGTTCAGGCCTTCGTTGAGAGTGAGATCCAAGCTGGGTGAGGCCGCTGTTCCCCCGAACGCTCTGAATCCTTTCGCCTTGATGCGGTGCAGGTGCATTATTCCGTTCCTTCTACGGCCTGTTGTACGAAAGAGCGTCAGCTGTTGGCGGTGCTAGGCGGTGGTTTATGGCCAAGTCGCTCTGCAATCTTCCGCTGCTGGGATGTTAGGGAAGGCCAGATGAGATGCACCCTGCCGGTCTGCATGACCCTGAGGTCTTCCTTGTGCTTGTCGGTTGCTAGCGATATCTTGAAAAAGCTAGGGTTGTGATCGATGTCGTGCGCTTTCAGACGCCAAAGCACGACGAAGGCATACTTCGGGGTCAGCCTTCCGTTCTTCCGATAGTAAGCAAGTGCATTGGACAGAATGTCCTCTTTGCCACTTTTGCCCTTTTGTTCTGCGTCGCTAACACGCTGCAACTGCTCAATGCAGCTATCTTGTCGCATCTTTTCAGTCAGCTTGCTGAGCTTGGCCCGCGCCTCCACCTCGCTCAGCCTTCGACCTTCGTCGTAGACGGCAACTTGGAAGCGAAGTATGCACGTGGAACCCACGAGCATCTTGTTCCCATTATGCTCGTTGGCAATCTCGAACTGATATCGAAGCTGCTCCTGTTCACACAGCTCGCAAGTTTCGGATGGCTGCTCGTGATCGTATGTGTTCTCAGTGAATCGCCACTCCTGGAACGCAATCGGGAGACTCTTGGCGACAGACAGGGGGAGGATGTTGTCCCTAACACGTTCAATGAACTGCTGCATTCAATGCCCTCCAATATCATCGCAGGTGACGTCTGGTGCGGAGTTAGATTCAGCTATGCGATCTGAGGCACTACATATCCAGTTCAGGCTCATCCCGTGAGGGCTCTGGCGAGCAACGTCGCGTTACCCCTTTCCCCCTTGATGGCGAGCTGTACCCTCGATTAGCAAGCTTGCTAAGCACATGCTGAGGACCTCGGTCATAGTCCGTCATGGAGACGACCACCACGTAGCTAGGCAGCTCAGTTGCCCCGCCGGAGCTAAGCACGTCTAGCGCGTCTTGCTCAGGTAGGACATCTTGCCCCAGGCCCTCCCCAAGAGGCCTGCACAGTCCGAAGGCCACGAAAGATGCCAAGTCTGAGCCTCGCGTTCGAGTGTCGACCGGAATGTGTTCTCGCGCCATCCCCGCCTCGTCGAGATTGTAGGTCTCTATAAAGTGACGCACTGGGCTGACGGTGGGGAGCATGGCCGGAGAGCCACTCTTCGCGATGTGATAGAAGAGGAAGTGGTCTTTGCTTGCGTTCGTCAACTTCTGCAACTGAGTAAGTTTACGCGCGCCAGAGGGCTTGCTTCCAATGTTGGCCTTCCCACGCTCACTAATCTTGGCTTGCAGTAAAGCTACCTTGTGAACGCGCAGGTCCCCGACGTCTACTTGCACGATGACGCCAAGATCGGCTCCAGTCTGACGCTCGCCCCGCGTACCGGCGATCTGGACCAATTCCAGCTCGGCCTTTGCTCGGGGGTAGCCGAGATCCTTCAGGCGATTTTTGGCCCAACCTCGCAGCTCTTGCCTAAGCATTCCGGTGACAACCCCGGTTAGCACGTCCTCATTGGCAATGGAATCATGCAGATCCTCGGTGAACACTTGGGTCTGACTCAGAATTGCCCAGTAGAGAATCCACTGCACGGGATCGGCGAGATGTGCAGGCGAGAGAAGACATCTTGGGATCGCATGCCAGCGATCCGACCAATGTTCGAATTCTGCCATTGAGGCCTCCCAAGGTGGTCCCGGGCAGCCTTTCTGAATGATTTCTAGCGTAGTGCTTACCAATCCCCGGAATGGCGCGATTGCCGAGAAGCCAGGTCGCAAGTGCTCCATCCTGACAATGAGTTCCTCTCGCTCTTGTGCCCATGCACTCAGCGTTGACTCAGTGGGAAGTCGTTGGTATTGCGCACTTCCAAGCAGTTCAAGTGCATTGTTGAGCAGTCCCTTTTTCATCTCGCTATTGACTTGGGCTAAGAGATTCCCCAGCCCTGGCGCAATCCATGCGTTGCGTTCGATCGCATCTGCTAGCGGCTCAATCAAAGTTCTTAGTTGAACCTGAAACTGGCTCAATATAGCGAGTTTTGTGGCCGCCTCCTTAGCAGCCTTCTTACGACTTATATGGAGCGCGTGCTGATCTCGCATGCCGGCCGCAACCGCCTCTCTTTGGGCCGTGACTTCGAGCTGGGTGGCGTGCTCGTACCGCTCGTTGAATTTAGCTTTTGCCTCACTTAGTGCCCGCTTCGCCTTAAAGGCCGCAATTGGGCGGCGCAGCAGGCTAGCCTCGCCACTGGAACGCACAAGTTCTTGCGCGGCAGTCAGTTCCTTCCGCGCTCCACTGAGGAACTCCTCCAGTAGCTCTTCAGCTGATTTGAGGTTAGGAACGCTTGGTGCGTTGCATAGATCCTGTCTCGCGATTTCATGCGCGCCACGGCTGCGTGCCACCGCCTGCGATGTCGCGTCCAGCATCGATTTTAGTTGCGCCCCGTAGCCGCCACGACCGTGTTGTGGTACTTGGTCCATCAAGGCAGTTCCTTTGTAGTCTCTATTCACCCGTATTGGTTACATAGCGGCAATGCTCATTAGTTCTGAAGCCTACACTCTTCTACAGGTAACAGCTTGCAGCATCCCCAGTATTCGCCCGCTGTCTGCTTTGTTCGCGCTAAGGGCTCCCACTCTGATGCAACGCTGGCAAGCTTGCGTCGAATTTCAAACTATACGTAATCCCGTAGAGTCCGAAGCGAGGAGATCCTCATGAAAAGCGGCATCCATTCCAGAGGGAAATCACCGGCCAGACCACGGAAATGTGGCTAAGACTGTCCATCAGAAGTCTGCCCCTGCAGTGGACACAGCGGGTGTTACATAAATAACTGATTTATAAGATCATTTCCTGGCGTCTATGCAGCGACTGTTACATGTGCACAAGTGGCTGGGCCGGTGACCGCAGCAACCGCTGCCTGTGCACGGATGAACGCATCACCCGCTATCGCGCGCGGGTGTCAGGGCCGCTGCTGGACCGCATCGACCTGCATATCAGCGTGGCCAGGATGGATGCAGTGGAGTTGCGGGAGAGTACGCCGCTGGGCGAGCCCAGTGCATCGGTACGTGAGCGGGTGGAAGCTGCGCATGCCCGGCAACAGGCGCGTGGCGGGCTGAATGCCCATCTGCCCCCGGCGGCGCTGCGCGCCTGCACGAAACTGAGTGAAGCCGATCAGGATTTGCTGGAGCAGGCGATCGAGCGCCTGCAGCTTTCGGCACGGGCGATGCACCGAATCCTGCGGGTGGCGCGCACGATTGCGGACCTGGCGGGTTGTGAAGCGATCCAAACGGCGCATCTTTCTGAAGCAATCGGGTACCGGCAGTTGGATCGGGGGAAGCCCGGAGGTTGAAAGAACTCCCAGCGTCTCACTTTGGATCAAGTGCAAAACATGTCGCTTATGCCCTCCCTTTCTGTCAGGAGCAGGCATGTGGGGCAAGACGAGCGCACCGCCATATGCAGCTCACGCCCCAATTGCATTCCGGCGATAGTTCAAGAGGACCGTTCCAGCGCTCACTGCGCCATGCCTTCGTAGTCGCCAACATTGAACTACCGCCGTTTGCAATCAGCGGGGCAACAGCACGTGTACTCTTGATCATTCAAAGACTCCTGCCTTCCCGGCCAACCTAGGAGTTCTTTGAATCTTACGGAGATGCGTTGTCACTTCGCAGAAAGAGCATGGTAGAAAAAGCCGTCGCAGCCGGCAGTCACGACAGAGCTATTAATTGATCTCGCTCCGAAATGGAACTTCGCATTTTTACAATGAGGTTGCGACGTGTCACTGGACCAGCACCTTGCTTCTCGCACCATCACTATAATCACGACGCACGAATTCACCACGGAGCGCCGGCAGTTCCGTTTCGAGTCGCGGCCATCGCAGGACTGCAGAAGCCTGGCCTCAGCACGAGCTTCCAGATCTCCTGGAGCCAACGCCAGGCTTCATTGAGAAGTCGATCGGAATCAGCCAGGAGGCCTGAACACATGCAGTGCACCATTCCCGTTACTCTGTTCAATCGCGGCGCGCTTCTCCAGGAGCTTGCCCCAGCAATCATCCTCTTCATCTGCGCCATAGGCCTCGCATTCCATGGCGGCCTGGCCCCGAGGAAGAAGGCGGCTGCAATTGCCATCCTTTGCATGATCGGCGCCGCAACTTCAGCCTCCACAGCAATGCTGGCGCTGCGTTCGAAGATCGTAGTCGAAGGGGATACTTCCACTTTGCAGGCGGGCTTCTGGAAGGCCGAGCTGCCAACGGTCGCGCTGGTGGGTATCGGCGCAACTGAACCGGTGGGTGATTCACTAGGGAAGCGCAGGAACGGTATGAGCTCGCGCGGTGTCAATGTGGGCTGGTTCGAGGATCCGAGCGGGAGGCGTGTCTTCGCCCTGTCCGCTGGGCGTAGCCCCGTTCTTCTGCCCATCAGCGGCGGCTTCAGCGTGGTGTTGGACCAATCGACAGTTGATGATCTTTTGCAGTGTGATCGCCGCATACCAGCTCGCTAGGTCCGCAGCCGGACCGAGTCCCATGATGCCGTGATCATGAGGAAGTGATTGCCAACCGAGATCAACCACTGGAGGAACCGGCCCAGATTCTGTTGGAAGCGAAGCCTGGTTGGCGGGTTTTGTCGGCGTCGGCGGTGTTCCGCCGGGCATGGCCCGGCGCTACCGGATTGCAGACATTGTGGGGGATGCCTCAGAACGCCATCGAGGTACTGAACATCAGCTGCCGGGGCGCGCTGCGCTGCAGGGTCTGGTAATCCCCCGAGAACGACGAGCCGGCGATGGTGGCGGTGCCGATGTTGTGGCGGTTGAACAGGTTGCTCACGTCCAGGCGCAGCTCCAGGCCGGGCACGGCGCTGTCCGCACCGAAGCGGTAGGCGGCATAGGTGTTGACCTGCCAGAAGGTCGGCACGCGGATGTCGTTCTCGTAGGTGAATGGCTGGCGCAGATAGGAGGTGCTGGTGGCACCGAAGCGCCAGTCACCGAAGTGCGCGGAAAGATCACTCACCAGCGAAATCTGCGGGTAGCCCGGCTGCGCGTTGCCCTTGATCGGGTACACCGTGTCGCCCACCACGAAATCGCTGTCGTAGTACGAACGGGCCACGGCCACGCCTTGGTAGAACTGCAGGTGGTCGGTCAGGTCGGCGGTGATGCCGAGGTCGGCGCCGATCACGTGCATCTTCGGCATCAGCCGCACGGTGTTGATCTGCGCGAACTGGGTACCGATGGCGGCCGACAGCAGGCGGTTGCGGATGTCGTTGTAGAACACATCGCCGGTGATCGTCAGCCGGTCGAAACGATGCGACGCGCCCACGGTCAGGTTCCAGTTCTTCTCCGGGCGCAACGTGCCGGCCACGCGGTCGAACTCTTCCTGGTCGGTGATGGTCCACGCCGAGGCGGTGTAGCCGATGTTGCCGCGCTGGGCCACGCGGTAGCCGTTCATGGTGTTGGCCAGGTCGATGAAGGCATCAGTGGATTCAGTCGGGCTCCAGAACAGCGAGACGTGCGGCAGGAAGTTGCTCTTCGCGCGCAGCGTGCCGTTCACCGGCCGGTCCTTGGCATCACCCAGGCCGCCGCCGCTGGTGCGGAAGTCCACGGCCTTGAAGCCGACGCCCAGCTTCAGCGTGTCGTTCAACACGATGTCGTCCTGCAGGTAGAACTGGCGCGAGCGTGTGATCCAGCTCGACGCGTTGTCGGTCTTAAACGCGGGGCCGTACACATCGAACGGACCGGTGGCCTTCAGCGGCGGGCCCTCGCCCAGCAGCGGCTGCTGGTACCACTCGGTCTTGGCCGCGGCCTTGCTCTTCTCCTGCCAGAAGCCTGCGGTGAAGGTGTGCGCGCCGGTCTCGAACTGCAGGTTGAGCATGCCACCCAGCCGATTCACGCGCGGCGTCTGCACCTGTTCGGAGAACGGTGCGCCGTTTGGCGACGGCACGGTCGGGTCGGTCAGCGTGGCCTGGGTGTGGCTGTTGGCGTTGTACAGCTGCACGTTGCCGCTCAGCGCCGGGCTGATCTGGAAGCGATGGTTGATCGAGGACACGCGATCGCGAGTGGTCTGGCCGGTGTCGTACGGAATCAGTTCGGACAGCTCACCGCAGGTGTAGGCACCGCAGGATTTGTCCGCGTTTTCCGGCGAGGCCACGTACCAGGCCCACGCGTAGTCCGGATAGAAGATGTCGGCCTTCCAGCCCAGCTTGCGGATCATGTCGAAGGAGATGTTGTTGTAACCCCAGACCTTGGCCTTGCTGTCGGACAGGAACACGGTGAAGTCGCCCCAGGCAACGTCCTGCTGCAGCTTCAGGTCGCCGCGCAGGAAGTTCTGGGTGCCCTCGCCCTGGTACTTGTCGGCCGAAACCCTCTGCAGGTCGACCAGCACTTTCGGGCCGTGCTCGCCGAGCTGGCCGCTCTGCCCGGACACGGTGGTGACCAGCGTGCTGTTGCTGCCCACGCCCTGCTTCACACGCAGGCTGGGCGTGTCCTGCAGCTCGCGCAGGCGGTATTCCAGGCTGCCGCCGTTGACGCTGCTGGAAAACACGCTGACCGGCGCACCACCGGGGCTGACCGTGATCGCGCCGATGCCATCGGGCACGCCCACATTCACCACGCTGGTGCCGGTGAGCGAGAGGAAGCCGTTGTCGTTCAGCGGCACGCCTTCGAAGGTGATGCCCATTTCATTCATGCGGAAGCCGCGCACGAACAGGCTGGTGGCCGAGATGTCCAGGCCCAGGCCGTCGGTGGCGGTGTAGCTGGCGCCGGGCACCTGCTTGAGCATGGCCAGGCCGTTGTTGCCGGTGACCATGGCGTCGAGGTCTTCGGCCTTGATGATGTAGCGGTTCGGGCCGACCACCTGGGTCGGCGCGACGGCGGCGCCACGCGGCGTGGCGATCACCTGCAGCGCGTTCAAGGTGGTGGGCGTGTCGTGCGCGGTGTCGTGGGTCTCGGCGGCATACGCAGGTGCGGCGATGGCGGTGATGATGGCCAGGGCGAGGCGCGGCGTGGGTGGGGTGTTCATGGGCAGATCCAGGTGCAGGGAGAGAGCGGCGCAGGCGCACGCCCAGCGCGACGCAGCACCGGTGTCGGCGCCCTGGCTGGCGATGCGATTGCGTTGAGGGAGTGACGGCGCAGCGCGCGCCGGTCAGCAGACGAAAGCGATCATCTGCCGTGGAGTTCGGTGGGGTGATTTCGACGTGCGAAATTCTTGCATCGCACTGCCGCATCCGCCATTGCGCGGTGGTACAGCGGCAATGGCAATGGGGATGGGTGCGCTATACGTGGGTATAGGCCGGCGCGTGCCGATTGCGTGTGCCAACCAATGTTGGCACCAACCGGGGCACGGGGACGTGCGGTTACTGCAGGACGAAATGCTCGATCGCACGCGCGACGCCTTCGTCGGCGTTGCTGGTGGTTTCAAACCGCGCCACCGCCTTCACCGCATCGATGGCATTGCCCATCGCCACACTGGTACCGGCGTACTGCAGCATGGTCAGGTCGTTTTCCTGGTCGCCGATGGCCATCACGTTGGCGCGGTCGATGCCGAGGTGCTCGGCCAGCTTCTGCAGGCTCGGCCCCTTGCCGGCGCGGTGGTCGAACACCTCCAGGAAGAACGGCGCGCTCTTCAGCACCGCGAAGCGCTCGGTCAGTTCGGTGGGCAGGCGCGCGATGGCGGCATCCAGCACGTCGGGCGCGTCGATCATCATCAGCTTGATGAACGACATGGACGGGTCCATGTCGGCCACGCGGCGATAGGACAGCGGCATCCGCGAGAGATGCGAGTCGGCCACGGTGTAGTAGCTGATGTCCTGGTTGGGCGTGTACATGCGCCGGCTGTCCAGCGCCTGGAAGTGCACGCCCAGTTCGCGGGCCACCTGCTCGCAGAACAGGAAGTCGTCGAAGCTGAGCGGATACTCGACCACGGTTTCGCGCGTGCCGATGCGCTGCACCAGCCCACCATTGCAGGCGATGCAGTAGTCATCGTCGCCGTCGATGCCCAGTTCCTGCAGGAACGGCGTCAGGCCGGGAACCGGGCGGCCACTGGTCAGCACGATGTGCACGCCCAGCGCGCGCGCCTGCGCGATCGCCTGCCTGGCCCGGGCGGTGAGCTGGTGGGCTGGATCCAGCAGGGTGCCATCCATGTCGATGGCGACCAGTTCGATGGTCGATTGCCTGCGGCCCATGTCCATTGCGTTCAACTCGTGCGGGGCACGCCAGTTTAACCCCTCATGCCCGGTTCACCTCTTTGCCGGCGTTGGCCGGGATACTGAAGGACCCTGTGCGTCCCCCACCGCAGGACGGCCCGCTGACCGCCCTTCCCTGGAGAACCTTGCGACGCATGACCTACCGTGCCCCCGAAACCAACGACAGCGCGCCGCTGGCCCAGCAGATCGAGCAGATGATCGACGAGCTGCCCGGCGACCAGGTGAGCGTCGGCACCCTGCTCAGTGCGCTGGGCGATGAGGGCCTGCTGCTGATCGTGATCCTGCTCTCGGCCATCTTCATCATTCCGGTGTCGATTCCCGGGCTGAGTACGGTGTTTGGCGCCTCGATCCTGCTGATCGGCCTGAGCCGGGTGCGCAACCGCCCGCTGTGGGTGCCGCAGAAGCTGGCACGTCGCGAGATCGCCACCGACAAGCTGAAGGCCAACCTCGGCCGTGCGCTGAAGTGGGTGCACCGCATGGAGCGGTTGTCGCGGCCGATGCGGCTGGCGGTGATGGTGCGCTCGAAGAAGATGATGCGGTTGAACAACCTGATGCTGGTGTTCGCAACCCTGCTGCTGATGGCGCCGGCCGGGCCGATTCCCTTCAGCAACACGCTGCCGGCGCTGGCGCTGATGTCCTTTGCGATCGGCTTCATCCAGCGCGATGGCGCGGCGGTGGCGGCGGGCTACGGCTTCGTGGTGGCCACGGTGGTGTATTTCGGTGTGCTGCTGGGCGGCGTGGGGTTTGCCGCTGAGTCGGTGTTCAGCGGGTTGCGCGCGGCGCCGTCGGAAGTGTAGCGCCGAGGCGATGCTCGGCTGATTCAGGCTTTTTGTAGAGTCGAGCCATGCTCGACTGCTCCTTGCAAAAGCAGTCGAGCATGGCTCGACTCTACAAAAGCCAGATCCACAGCGGTCGAGCATGGCTCGACGCTACACAGCTATTTCGCGGACACCCGCCACACCACATCACCCACGTCGTCGGCCACCAGCAACGCGCCCTCGGCATCCATCGCCATGCCCACCGGTGCGCCCATCAGCGTCTTCTCGTCCTTGGAGGTGAAGCCACTGACCACGGTCTGCGGCCGACCGGTCGGCTTGCCGTCCTTGAACGGCACGTACACCACTTCGTAGCCGCTCAGCGGCGAGCGGTCCCAGCTGCCGTGCTCGCCGATGAAGGCGCCACCGTGGTACTGCGCCGGCAGCGCCTGCCCGGTGTAGAACAGCAGCCCCAGTGGTGCCACGTGCGAGCCGATGGCGTAGTCGGGCACGATCGCCTTGGCCACCAGATCCGGCCGCTGCGGTTGCACGCGCTCATCCACATGCTGGCCGTAGTAGCTGTAGGGCCAGCCGTAGAAGCCGTCTTCCTTCACCGAGGTCAGGTAATCCGGTACCAGGTCGGCGCCGATCTCGTCGCGCTCGTTGGCCACCGCCCACAGCTTGCCGGTGCTCGGCTCCCAGTCCAGCCCGGTCGGGTTGCGGATGCCGGACGCGTAGATGCGGCTGCCACGGGTGGCCACGTCCACTTCCAGCACCACCGCGCGGCGGTACTCGACCGCCAGGCCGTTCTCGGTGATGTTGCTGTTGGAGCCCACGCCCACGTACAGCTTGCTGCCATCGCGGCTGGCCAGCAGTTCCTTGGTCCAGTGGTGGTTGATGGTGCTGGGCAGGTCGGTGAACTCGCGGCCCTTGTCGGACATGCGGGTTTCGCCCGGCACGTAGTGGTACTGCATGATGTTGCCGGTGTTGGCCACGTACAGCGTGTCACCGATCAGCTGGATGCCGAACGGCGAATGCAGGCCTTCGATGTAGACATGCTGGGTCCAGGTGGTGGTGCCGGGCGTACGCCGCAGCAGGGTGACCCGGTTGCCGCCCTTGCCGGCCTTGCCCGAACGGGCCTTCACCTTGCCGGCGATCCACTGCTTGGGCGTGGTGACCGGCTCTTCGCCGGGGCCGTTGCCTTCCACCACCAGCACGTCGCCATTGGGCAGGGTCAGCAGGCGCCGCGGGTGCATCAGGTTGGCAGCGATGCGCTCGATCTTCAGGCCGTCGGCCACCGCCGGTGACTGGCCTTCGGCCCAGCCGACGCCCTTGGGCACCTGCATTGGCGGCATCAGGAAGTTCTTCGGCGCCGGCAGCGGCGGCTTCGTACCGGACTGGTCGGCGGGGTGGTACTCGGCCTTTCCCGCACAGGCCGACAGGGTGACGGCCAGTGCCAGGGCGGCCACGGCGGGCAGGATGTGCTTAGCCATGACGGCCTCCCTGCAGCACCGGCGGCTGCAATGACAGCAGGATCAGGCCCAGTGCGATCAGGGCCACGGTCAGCGCGGACAGGATCGTGCCCGGTACCGCAACGGCATAGGCATCACGGCTGTGCACGAAGGCGTTCCAGATCGCCAGCAGCACGGCCACCAGGTTGAGGAAGAAGTCGATGCGGTCGATGCGGGTGGCCGTGCCGTTGCGGCGCCAGACCGCGAACAGGTTGATCAGCCGCGGCACGATGGCGATCAGCAGGCCGAAGGTGATCAGCCAGGCCGCGGCCTTGCCCCACATCACCTCGGCGCTGTTGAGGTAGATCGCGTCGAAGATCAGGGCGCCGACGAAGAAGCCGAACGGTATCGGGTTCAACAGGCTGAACAGCGTGGTGCCGAGGCCGCGATGGGCCTGGGCCAGGGGGTTGACCATCTGGGTGCTCCGGTACGGAAGGGTGCACGGGCCGTAGTAGCACAGGCGGACGTGAGGGCGCGCGATGACGCAGGTTCCAACCAGGGTTGGCATCTGCCGGATGCGGGCAGCAGATCCACGCCATGCGTGGATGCGAGTGCCAGCCAAGGTTGGCATCCCTCAGATGCGAGCCAACACCGTCGTCATTACCCCACGGCATAAGTGTTTGTGACGCAATTGGCACATCCGTATATTGCTTGTGTGAAGAGGTAGGGGGTTCTTCGTTGTGTCGCGTTTGGCTCGTTGCGATGGGGCAGTCCCGCCCCGCCGTCTGCCATGCCGATTCACAACAGAAGGATTCGTGTATGAAGCGACACACGCAACGCTCCGCGCCACCGCGCTCCGCGCGCCTGGCCCTTGCCACTGCCCTGGTGCTGGGCAGCCTGGTGGCCACCGCCCAGGCCCAGCAGGCCGATCCGCTGGCGGGACGGCAGTGGCACCTGCTCAACACCGGGCAGGCGGTGCTGGGCGATACCCTGCCGGTGGCCGGCAACGATCTCAACGTGGATGGCCTGTTCCGCAATGGCATCCGCGGCCAGGGCGTCACCATCGCCATCGTCGATGATGGCCTGCAGATCGCCCACCCGGACCTGGCGGCCAACGTAGCGGCAGTGGCGGGCAAGAACTTCGCCAACGGCTCCAACAATCCCACCCCGTCCAATCCCGACGTCGACAATCACGGCACGATGGTCGGCGGCATCGCCGGTGCGGTGGGCGCCAACAATCTGGGCGTGCGCGGCGTGGCCTCGGCGGCCACCCTCAAGGGCTTCAACTTCCTGGCGTCCAACGCGCAGGGCAATTCAACGTCCAACATCGAGTATTCCTGGTGGGACGGTGCCGAAGTGGCCGACGTGCAGGTGTTCAACAACAGCTGGGGCTCCATTCCCGGCAATCCGAACCTGCCGCCGGCCTACAGCCAGAACGAAATCGCTTCCTATGAGCAGGCGATGTCCGGCACCCGCGGCGGTCGCGGCGGCATCTATGTGAAAGCGGCCGGCAACAACCACGACAACGGTTATCGGCCGGACGGCAGCGATATCTGCTCGGCTGACACCAAGAACCGCAACACCGGCTGCGTTCCGGCTGGCCGTGACCCGCGCAACAACCTGTTCACTGTGATCACCGTGGGCGCGGTGCGTGCCGATGGTGTGCGCTCCTCGTACTCGTCCACCGGCTCGGCACTGTGGGTGTCCGGCTTCGGCGGCGAGAACGGCTGGCAGCGGCAGGTCGTGCCCGGGCAGCTGGCGATCCGCTACGATCCGGCCATCCTCACCACCGACGTCACCGGCTGCCTGCAGGGCAGCAACAAGAACTCCAGCCTGCGCAACACCCTGGACGGCGCGCAGTCCGCCATCGACCGCACCTGCAACTACACCGGCAAGATGAACGGCACCTCGGCCGCCACGCCGATGGTCTCGGGTGTCGCGGCGCTGGTGCTGGAAGCCAATCCGAACCTGTCCTACCGCGATGTGAAGTACATCCTGGCCACCACCGCCACCCGCAACGACCCGAACCGGGCAGCGGTGACGCTGGCTGACGGCCGCGTGCTGGTACCGGGCTGGACGGTGAACGCCGCTGGTCGCGCGTACAGCAACTGGTACGGCTTCGGTGTAGTCAATGCCGCACGCGCGGTGCAGGTGGCGGAGAACTTCCAGTCGCTGGGCGCACTGGTCGACAGCGGCTGGCGCACCACTACGCGCACCGTGGCCATCGGCAACACGCCAACGGCCGCAGCACGCCTGACCTTCCAGGTGGCCAACGGTGCACGCAACATCGAGAGCGTGCAGCTGGGCTTCCGGGTCAACCACAGCAACACCCGCCAGCTGCAGTTCGTGCTGGTCTCGCCCAGTGGCACCCGCAGCGTGGTGCAGCCGGCGTTCACCGCGATCGGCTCGGGCACCGGCGGCGTGCAGCGCAACTTCACCAACTGGGACCTGCTGTCCAGCAATGCCTTCCTGGATGAGAACGCCACGGGCACCTGGACGCTGGAAGTGACCGACCTGGGGCAGGCCGCGAACGCTGCATCGCGTGGCAACCTCGAATCCTTCAAGATCCGCGTTCTGGGGCACTGATGATGAAGAAGACCATTCTGTTGAGCAGCCTCGCCCTTGCGGCGATGACCACCACTGCCTGGGCCCAGAGTTCCGGCCAGGCCCCTGCCACGAGGACCCTGTCGACCGTGGATGCACAGGCGTTGAAGGCGGCGGCTACCGGCCGTTCGTTCGATGTAGGCGGTTCGCGATTCCAGCTGGCACCGTCAGCAACCGTGCAGCCCGCCAGCGGCGGCCAGTTCAAGATCACTCCCGCGGCTGATGCCGGGGCGGCGGCCACCAGCACGCGCAGCAAGCGTTCCACCGATGCCAGCGGTGCCGGCGCCGCAGCGCGCGTGGATGCTGGCGCCAGCAAGTTCGCTGCCGCCGTCTCCAGCGACGGCGCACCGGTGGTGGCGACCTCGCGGGTCAAGGTGTTCTTCACCGACGCGGCCTCGGCGCAGCGCGCGGCCACCGCAACCGGTGGCACCGTGGTGAAGGTGTCCAAGGCCGCGGGCCGGGCGATCGTCGAGTACCCATCGGTGAACGCGGCACTGGATGCGACCACCAAGCTGTTGTCCACCGCCGGCATCCGTGCGGCCGAACCGGACGTGGTGCAGTGGGAAGAGACCAAGTAAGGCGTTGAGTGGTGCCCCCGGCCGGTTGGCTCTCCTGGCCGGCCGGGGGATCAGGGGTGTGCCAACCAAGGTTGGCACCCACCCGCGTCAGCGAGCGGCGAGGGCGCCGTTGTGGGACAGGCTGCAGCTGGCCAGCGGGTCGCTGCCGGCCGCCGGGTGCGCGGGCTCGAGCAGCAGGCGCTGCACGTCGGAGAACAGCTTGTCCACCGGCATGCCATACGGGGCGAACAGCCGCAGCCGGCCCTGGCGATCGAACACGTAGCCACCGGCAATGTGGCTCATCGTGTAGGTCTGCGGGATCGGGCCGGGTTCCTTTTCATAGAACGCCTTGAAGTCGCTGGCCATTGCGGCCAGCTGCGCTTCGTTGCCGACCAGCGCGATTGCCTTGGGGTCGAACGCTTCCACGTAGGTGCGGGCGACCTCGGGCGTATCACGTGCCGGATCGACGCTGACGAACACCACCTGCAGCTGGTCGGCATCCTTGCCCATCAGGTGCTTGACCTGGCTCAGCTCGACCATCGTGGTCGGGCACACATCCGGGCAGCTGGTGAAGCCGAAGAACAGGTAGGTCACCTGCCCCTGCAGATCCGCCGGGCCACGCACGGTGCCGTGGCTGTCGGGCATCGACCAGTGCTGGCCGAGCTCTTCGCAGGCGATGTCCTTCGCGTAGAAGTCCATGCGCGACTGCGCGCTGCAGCCGGCCAGCAGGCCGAGCAGCAGGCCTGCGGCCAGCCGCAGGCCACGATGGGGGAACGCAATGCCTTTCACGGTGCGCAGGCTCAGTTGATCATCATGTGGTAGTGCATGCTCCAGATGATCCAGACCGACAGTGCGACGACGATGAACAGGATCACCAGGGTGAACACGAAGCTGGCCAGGTTCCAGCCGCCTTCGGACTTGCGGTCCATGTGCAGGAAAAAGACCAGCTGCACCAGGATCTGCGTCACCGCGAAGCCGACCAGCAGGAACAGCGTGAGCGGCCGTGACAGCACCGGGTTCATCACCAGTGCGAACGGCACCACGGTCAGCAGCGCGCACAGCACGAAGCCGATCAAGTAGGACTTGGTGGAGCCATGCGCATTGCCGGCGCGCGAGGTTTCGACGTGGGCCATGTCAGAAGGCTCCGATCAGGTAGACGAAGGTGAAGACGCAGATCCACACCAGGTCCAGGAAGTGCCAGAACAGGCTCAGGCACGAGACACGGGTGATGTTGGTGGGGGTCAGGCCACGGCGGTAGACCTGGTGCATCACCACCGCCATCCAGATCAGGCCACTGGCCACGTGCAGGCCATGGGTGGCCACCAACGCGAAGAACGCTGACAGGTAGGCGCTGGTGCTGGGGCCCGCGCCTTCGTGGATCAGGTGCGAGAACTCGTAGATCTCCATGCCGATGAACGAGGCGCCGAGCACGAAGGTCACACCCAGCCAGCGCAGCACTGCCGAAGCGTCATGGCGGTGCATTGCCAGCACGGCCTGGCCGTAGGTGATGCTGGAGACCAGCAGCAGGAAGGTCTCGGCCATCACGAACGGCAGCGAGAACAGCTCCTTGCCGGTGGGGCCGCCGGCGTAGGCGGTGCTGAGCACCGCGTACGAGGCGAACAGCGAACCGAACAGCACCAGGTCGGACATGAGGTAGACCCACATGCCGAACACTTTCATGCCGCCCTGCTCGTGGCCATGGTCGTGTGCGTGGTGGTCCTGGTGCGCCTGCGTATCGCTGGCCAGCTCCGGGCGGGTCAACAGGTTCATGCGCGTACCTCCTTGAGCTTGGCCAGGTTGGCCGCTTCGGTGCGCGCCACCTCTTCGGAACTGACGTAGTAGTCCACGTCCTCGTCGTAGGACCGCACGATCAGGGTCACGATCATGGCGATGAAGCTGGCGGCGGCCATCCACCAGATGTGCCAGACCAGGGCGAAGCACAGCACCAGGATCCAGATGTTGAGGATCAGCGGCACGCCGGTGTTCTTCGGCATGTGGATCGGCGCGTACTTCTTCGGCGGCGGCGGCAGGCCGCGCTTCTTCGCTTCGTGGAAGGCGTCCAGCTCATCGGCCTTGGGCACCACGGCGAAGTTGTAGAACGGCGGCGGCGACGGCGTGGCCCATTCCAGCGTGCGTGCATTCCACGGGTCGCCGGTCAGGTCCAGGTTGCGCTTGCGGTCGCGCACGCTCACGTAGATCTGCACCAGCATCAGGATGATGCCGGCGAACACGAACAGCGCACCGATGAAGGCAGCAATCAGGTACGGCGTCCAGGCCGGGTTGTCGTACTGGTTCATGCGCCGGGTCATGCCCATGAAGCCGAGCATGTACAGCGGCATGAAGGCCAGGTAGAAGCCGATCACCCAGCAGGCGAACGACCACTTGCCCAGGCGCTCGTTGAGGGTGAAGCCGAACACCTTCGGGAACCAGTAGGCAAAGCCGGCCAGGTAGCCGAACAGCGCGCCGCCGATGATGGTGTTGTGGAAGTGCGCGACCAGGAACAGGCTGTTGTGCAGCAGGAAGTCCGCACCCGGAATGGCCAGCAGCACGCCGGTCATGCCACCGATGGTGAAGGTGACCAGGAACGCGATGGTCCACAGCATCGGCACGCTGAACTCGACGCGGCCACCGTACATGGTGAACAGCCAGGTGAAGATCTTCACGCCGGTAGGAATGGCGATGATCATCGTCATGATGCCGAAGAAGGCATTGACGCTGGCACCGGAGCCCATGGTGAAGAAGTGGTGCAGCCAGACGATGAACGAGAGGATGCCGATCGCCAGCGTGGCGCCCACCATCGACTTGTAGCCGAACAGCTTCTTGCGCGCGAACGTGGCGGTGACTTCAGAGAAGATGCCGAACGCCGGCAGCACCAGGATGTACACCTCCGGATGGCCCCAGGCCCACACCAGGTTCACGTACATCATCGGGTTGCCACCCAACGTGTTGGTGTAGAAGTTGAAGTCCAGGTAGCGGTCCAGGGTGAGCGCGCCCAGCGCCACGGTGAGGATCGGGAAGGCGGCGATGATGATCACGCTGGTGACCAGCACCGTCCAGGTGAACACCGGCATCTTCATCAGGGTCATGCCCGGCGCACGCATGCGCAGGATGGTGATGAACAGGTTGACGCCGGTCAGCAATGTGCCGATGCCCGAAGCCTGCAACGCCCAGATGTAGTAATCGACACCCACCCCTGGACTGAACTCGATACCCGACAGCGGCGGATAGGCCACCCAGCCGGTCATGGCGAATTCGCCAACGCCCAGCGAGATCATCATCAGCGCGGCGCCGACCACGAAGATCCAGAAGCTGAAGGCGTTGAGGAACGGAAACGCCATGTCGCGCGCGCCGATCTGCAGCGGCACGATGATGTTCATCAGGCCGACCACGAACGGGGTGGCCACGAAGAAGATCATGATCACGCCGTGCGCGGTGAAGATCTGGTCGTAGTGTTCCGGTGGCAGGAAGCCGTCACTGCCCGGGCCGGCCGCGGCCAGCTGCGCGCGCATCATCAGCGCATCGGCAAAGCCACGCACCAGCATGACCAGCGCCACCACCACGTACATGATGCCGATCTTCTTGTGGTCCACGGTGGTGAACCAGTCACGCCACAGCGGGCCCCACAGCTTGAAGTACGTCACCGCGCCGAGCAGCGCGAGGCCACCCAGCACCATGGCCGCCAATGTGACCACCACGATCGGCTCGTGCAGCGGCACGGCCTCCCACGTCAATTTACCCAACATGTTCGTTACTCCTGGGAAACCTGGGCACCACCGGCAACGCCCGCCGGGGTGGCGGCAGCGGTGTTCTCACCCACGCCGATGAACTGGTCGATGACCTTCTTGAACAGCAGCGGCTCGACACTGGAGAAGTGCTGTACCGGTGCGTTCTTGGTTGGTGCGGCCAGCGCCTTGAACTGATTGAAATCCAGTGCCTGCGGCGCGCTGCGCACCTCGGCCACCCAGCGCTCGAAGTCTTCGTTGCTGCTGGCGGTGGCGATGAACTTCATGTTCGAGAAGCCATGCCCGCTGTAGTTGCCGGACATGCCGCGGAACTGGCCCGGCTCGTTGGCGATCAGGTGCAGCTGCGTGCGCATGCCGGCCATCGCATAGATCTGCCCACCCAGCTGCGGGATGAAGAAGGTGTTCATCGTCGAGTTGGAGGTGATGTTGAACGCCAGCGGGCGGTTGGCCGGGAAGTTGAGCTGGTTGACCGTGGCGATGCCCAGGTCCGGGTATACGAACACCCACTTCCAGTCGGTGGCGATCACGTCCACGTGCAGCGGTTCGCCAGCCACGTCCAGCGGCTTGTACGGGTCCAGTTCGTGGGTGGACTGCCAGACGATCACCGCCAATACCGCGATGATGACCAGCGGCACGCCCCAGACCACGATCTCCACCTTGGTGGAGTGCGACCAGTCCGGCGTGTATTTCGCCTTGGTGTTGCCGGCGCGGAAGCGCCACGCGAATACGAAGGTCAGCACGATGGCCGGTATCACCACGATCAGCATCAGGCCGATGCAGATCAGGATCAGGTCGCGCTGGGCGAGCCCGACCATGCCCTTCGAATCCAGCAGCACCCAGTCACAGCCCGACAGGCCGACGCAGGCCAGGGCGACCAGCGCCAGGCGGATGCGGTTCCAGCAGATATTCATTGGAGGTCAACCCTGTTGAAGAAGCGCACTTGACCGGCTCGCCTGCGCGCAGCGCCCGGGCGTGGAGCGGCTACACTGTGGGTACGAGGTCACCTACAAAAAGGCGATCCACTCCAATCAAGCCCATACAAGATACATTATTGTATGGACTTGTGCATCTGCACGTATGGAAAAATCTGACCGATGACGCCTCCTGCCGCCGGCCGCCGCCTGAAACACCCCAACCGCACCTGGGTTCGCCCCTTCCGCGAGGGCGCCGGCCCGCTGTACCTGCAGATTGCCCAGCAGGTGCGCGAGGCGGTGGACGACGGCGTGTTGCGCCCGGGCGACCGCCTGCCGCCGCAGCGCGACCTGGCCCAACAGGTGGGCGTGGACCTGACCACCGTCACCCGCGCCTTTGCCGAGCTGCGCCAGGCCGGCCTGCTCGATGCGCAGGGCGCCGGCGGCACCTTCATTGCACTGTCGGCCGGCAACCGCAGCACCTCGGTCGACCTGAGCATGAACATCCCGCCGCTGCTGGGCAGCGCGCCGTTTGCACAGGGCATGGAGGCGGGCTTCCAGCACGTGGGCCAGCAGCTGGGCCAGGGCGAGCTGATGAGTTACCACGTCGGTGCCGGCACCCGCGAGGACCGCGCCGCCGCCGTGCAGTGGCTGGCACCGATGCTGGGCACCGTGGGGGCCGACCAGGTGGTGATCTGCCCCGGTGCGCAGACCGCACTGTGCGCATTGATCCTGGCCCGTACCCAGCCGGGCGAGCTGATCGCCGCCGAGCAGCTGACCTACCCCGGCCTGCTGGCCGCCGCGCGCGTGCTGCAGCGGGGCGTGCTGCCAGTGGCGATGGATGCCGAAGGCATGCTGCCGGACGCGCTGGAAGAAGCCTGCCAGCTGCGCCGCCCGCGCCTGCTGTACCTGGTGCCGACCATCCAGAACCCGACCACGGCGACGATGTCGGCACAGCGCCGGCAGGCGCTGCTGGCGGTCGCGAAGCGCCACGATCTGACCGTGATCGAAGACGATCCCTACTGGTTGCTGGCCGGGGACGCCGCGCCGCCGCTGGCCGCCCATCGCGACGCCGGCTGCCCGGTCTACTACATCTCCACCCTGTCCAAGTGCCTGGCGCCGGGCCTGCGCACCGCCTATCTGGTGGTGCCGGCCGGCGAGCCGATGGAGCCGGTGCTGGATGCGCTGCGCGCGATCGCGCTGATGCCGACCCAGTCAATGGTGGCCGTGGCCTCGCAGTGGATCCGCAGCGGCCAGGCCCAGGACATGGTGCAGCGCTTCCAGCAGGAACTGCGCGAACGCCAGGCGATTGCCGCGCAGTACCTGCCGTCGCGTGCCCGTGCCCATCCGGCCGGCCTGCATGTCTGGTTGCCGCTGCCGCCACGGCTGGACCAGTACCGGCTGATCCAGGCCGCGCAGGAACAAGGCCTGGGCATCGCCAGCTCCGGTGCCTTCAGCGTGGAGGAACCGCCACCGGGCAACGCGATCCGCCTGTCGTTGGGCGGCGCGGTCGACCAGGGCGCGCTGGCCGGGGCGCTGGCCAAGCTGAACGAGATCCTGTCCGAAGCCCCCGAAGCGCGGCACAGCGCCATCGTCTGAACCGTGCGCATGGCGCGCTATCCATACAAGATGATATTTTGTATGCAATGTATGGATGAAGGGACGAGCGTCGATGCGCGCCGAGAAACTGAAGTTCCACTTGGTGATGGCCGGGTGCGGTGGCTTTGTGGTGCTGATGCTGGCCGCGCTGGCCTGGGTCTGCCTGCAGCCGCAGACGCTGGATGTGCAGGCCGCCGAGCGCCACGCCATCGAGCAGTGCGTGCAGCGCAGCGAGGATCCGGCGCGTAGCGAGATCCAGCGCCGCGCGCAGGCCGACTCCTGCCGCGAGATGCGCAAGCAGTACGTGCACAAGTTTGGCGGAGACGCGTCCTGATGGGCGCAGCCGCGCCGCGCCGCCGCTGGCTGCTGCCGATGATGATCGCCCTCGCCTGCCTGTTCATGGCCGGCGTGGCGGCGGCGTTGTGGCAGTACTTCGGGTACAGCGCGCAATCCACCTTCACCGAACAGGCCATCGTCTTCGACGACTCGCAGCTGCGCCTGCCCGCCGATCTGGCCGGTGACACCGGCCGTATCCGCGTGGTGCATTTCTGGGACCCGGCGTGCGGCGTGTGCAACCGCGAAACCGGCGCACACCTGAGTTACCTGATCAGCATGTACCGCCGCGCCGGCATCGACTTCTATGCGATCCGCCGCCCGGGTACCCACGGCGAGCTGCCCGAGCCACTACGCAGCAAGGTGATCCACCTGCCGACCATCGATGGCATCGAACACATCCCGGCCAGCCCTGCGGTGGCGATCTGGGACCGGCACGGCCATCTGGCGTACGCCGGCCCGTACAGCATCGGCATGGTCTGCAACTCGGCCAACAGCTTCGTCGAACCACTGCTGGACAGACTGGTACGCGGCGAGACCGTGCGCCCGAAAGGACTGCTTGCCGTGGGCTGCTACTGCCCGTGGCAGGCCAAGCGCTGAGGACGCGCAATGACTTCACCGAGGCTGGCCGGCGCGACCGCCGTAAACAACAACGGCGGTCACCTGTCCGAACCGACCGATGGTTATGGACAGGCTCCCGCCGTTGGAAGCAACGATACGCCCCGACATGCCCCCTACATGCCGCGACCGGATGTCGCAGCGCGCGAATGGGTGCAGGACGTGCTCGCGCACACTGGGCCGATCTACCTGCGCATCGTCAATTCGCTGGAACGCACGGTGCGTCGCGGCGGCCTTGCACCAGGGCAACGCCTGCCTTCGCAGCGCGCGTTGGCGCTGCAGCTCGGTGTCGACCTGACCACGGTCACCCGTGCCTTCGATGAAGCACGCAAGCGCGGCCTGATCGAGGCGCGTGGTCCGCAGGGCAGTTTCATCGCACCGCCCAAGGCCGGCTTCGAGCAGGTGGTGGACCTGAGCATGAACGTTCCGCCGGTGCCCGATGCCGATGCGCTGGCCGAGACGCTGCGCCGTGGCGCCGCCGCCGTACTTGCGCGCAGCAACGCGCCGAACCTGATGACCTACCACCTGGGCGGCGGCAACCCGACCGATCGCCATGCCGCGGCGCGCTGGCTGCGGCCAATGCTGGGCACCGTGGACGACAGCTGCCTGCTGCTGACCGAAGGCGCCCAGGTCGCGCTGGCGGCGATCCTGCTCAGCCAGAGCCGCGATGGCGATGCGATCCTGTGCGACACGCTGGTCTACCCGGGGCTGCTGCAGGCAGCGGCCGCACTGGGCCGGCGCCTGCTGCCGGTGAACAGCGACGAACACGGCATGTGCCCCGAGGCACTGACCCGGCAGGCACGCGAAAGCGGCGCGCGGCTGGTCTATCTCAATCCCACCTGCCAGAACCCGACTGCATTCACCCTGCCGCCGCAGCGGCGCGAAGCGCTGGCGCGCATACTGGAACGCGAAGGCCTGCTGGCGATCGAAGACGATCCGTACTGGCACCTGGCCGAGGACGCGCCGACACCACTGGCAACCCTGGCGCCGCGCCACGTGTTCTACGTGGCCACACTGTCGAAGGTGATCAGCCCCGGCCTGCGAACCGCGTTCGTGCAATGCCCGGATGCGGCGCATGCGGAGTCGATGACGGCCGCGCTGCGGGCGACCCGCTTGATGGGTCATCCGCTGGTGTCGGCGCTGGCCAGCCAGTTGTTGCTGGATGGCTCGGCGCAATCGTTGCTGGCACAGGTGCGCAGCGAGGCGCGTGAGCGCGTGCGCATGGCGCGCTATCTGCTGGCGCCGTCGCTGCTGCAGCGCGCCGAGGGCCTGCATGCCTGGTGCCGCGTGCCGGCGCCGTGGACCGATGCCACCTTGGTGCGCACCGCGCAGCTGCAGGGGCTGGCCATTGCGCCGTCATCGGCGTTCTGCCCGCCCGGGGTGCTGCACCAGAACGGCGTGCGGCTGTCGCTGGGGCTGGCGGCGGACCGCCGGCAACTGGAAAGTGCGCTGCGGCGGATTGACCGGTTGTTGTTGTCGGATGCGTTGCCGGCGATCGAGCGGTAGGTGGGGAACATCCACGCCATGCGCCGACGGAATGTGCCAACCAAGGTTGGCACCCACCAAAGCAGGGTCAGGCCAGGGCGGAGAGCGCTTGCACCAATGCATCCATCTGCTCCGGCCGGGTGAACACTGACGGCGTCACCCGTACGCATGCACCGGAATCGAGGCCGTCGCGGTGCGTGGTGAACACCCGATGCTCATCCAGCAGGCGCTTCTGCAGCGCGATGTTGTCGGCCGTGCTGGTGCGCCCGCGCAGGCGGAAGCTGGCCAGCGCACTGGCCAGCCCCGGGTCCGGCGAGGACAGCACTTCGATATGTGCCATCTGCCGTGCCGGCGCCGTCCAGCGCTCGCGCAGGTAGCGCAGGCGCGCCTGCTTGTTGGCCGCACCGATGCGCTGGTGCAATGCGATCGCTTCCGGCAGTGCCAGGTAGGCAGCGAAGTTGACCGTGCCGGTGTGCACCCGGCTGCCCACGCGGCCATCGTCGGTCTCGCCCATGTACGGGTCCAGATCCGCCACGCGGCCCTTGCGCACGTACATCGCGCCGACGCCGACCGGCGCACCGATCCATTTGTGCAGGTTGATGCCGACGAAGTCGGCTTTCAGGTCCGGCACCGCGTAGTCAATCTGGCCGAAGCCGTGCGCCGCATCGACGATCACATCGATGCCCCGAGCCCGCGCACGCTCGGCGATTTCCGCCACCGGCAGCACCAGCCCGTGGCGATGACTGACCTGGGTCAGCAGCACCAGCTTCAGCCGCGGCAGGCCCGCGAACGCGGCCTCGTAGGCCTGCAGGATCTGCGCGTGGTCCGGCACCGCCGGCAGTACGATGCGCTCCACCTGCACGCCGCGGCGCTGCTGCAGCCAGCGCATCGCGCCGATCATGCTGTCGTAGTCGATGTCGGCGTACAGCACCTGCTCGCCGGGCTGCAGGCGGTTGTAGCCGCCGATCAGGGCCAGCATCGCCTCGGTGGCACCGCGGGTCAGCGCAATCTCATCGTCCGCCACGCCCAGCAGTTCGGCCACCTGCCGCTGCACCGCCATGTACTGCGCCGGGAACTCACGGCGGCCATACCACGCGTTGCCATGGTTCACCTCGGCTGTGTGGCGCTGGTAGCTGGCCAGCGTCTCGCGCCCCATCGCGCCCCAGTAGCCGTTCTCGAGGTGGTTCACCTCGTCGGTGATGTCGAAGTGGCTGGCCACCGCGGACCAGTAGGTTTCATCGTGGGCCAGCTTTTCCGGTGCCACGGTCTTCGCGGGTATCTGCATCGGGCCAGCGTAGCGCGCGGCCGCCTGCGCAGGCAGTGAAGGCAGTACAGCGGCGGCCGGCAGCAAGGTGCCGGCGCGCAGCAGGGAACGACGGGTGCGGTCCATCAGAAGCTCAACCGGTACTGTGCGTACAGGTTGGCACCATCGGTGTCGTACGGCGCGTTGCGCGAGTAGACCAGGCCACGGCTGGCCTGGAAGGTGGCCTCATCCGGATAGCGGTCGAACACGTTGTCGGCACCCACGCGCAGGCTGTGGTGTTCGTTGATGCGATAGCCCACGGCCAGGTCGAGGAAGCTCATCGCGCCGAAACGCTGGTAGATGTCGCCCGCTGCATTTCCGCTGGAGTCGGTCCAGGCGCCGTAGTAGCGCATGCGCGCCATCAGCGACCACGCGCCGATGTCCCAGCTGCCGGTCAGGCTGCCCTTGTGCTCGGGCAGGCGGTCTTCGAACAGCACGCGCTGGGTCTCGTTGGTGGCCACCGAAGTGCTGCCATTGTCCACGCGGGTGCGGTTGTAGTTGTAGGCCAGGGTCAGCGTCATGCGGCCCGCGCCGAGGTCACGCAGGTAGTTGCCGACCACGTCCACGCCGGTGGTGGTGGTGTCGAAGTCGTTGGTGAAGTAGTTCACCGAGGTGTAGCCCAGCGGGTTGGGCGTGCCGGCCGGAATGGCGAAGCTGGCCGACTGGCTGAAGCGGTCGGTGAGCTTGATCTGGTACACATCCACCGAGCCGGACAGGCCCAGGTCGGTGCGCCAGGTCAGGCCCAGCGACGCGGTACGCGATTCTTCCGGCTTGAGCGGCTTGGCACCGAGCAGCTGGGCCAGCGGATCATTCGGCGACAGGCGACCGCTGGTGAAGATCTGCAGCGTGCGCGTGTCCAGGCCCTGCGTGGTGCTGGTGGTGTTGAGCTGCGCCGGCGTCGGTGCACGGAAGCCGGTGGACACGGTACCGCGCAGGGCCACGTCCGGGGTGATCGCAAAGCGCGCCGAGAGCTTGCCGTCCAGCGTACTGCCGAAGCTGGAGAAGCCTTCATAGCGACTGGCCGCGCCGATGCTCCAGCGCTCGCCCAGCGGCACCTCCATATCCAGATAGGCGGCCTTGCTGCGCTGGCTCCACTGCCCGGCCTGGCTGGCCGAGAAGCCCGGTGCGCCGTTGGAATTGGCTTCCAGGCCCGCGGCTGCGCCCGGACCCACCGCATACGAGGCGGGGTCACCGGCGCGCACCTGGTAGGTCTCCTGGCGGAACTCGCCACCGAAGGCGACGTTGATCGGCTTGGCCAGCGCGGCCACGTCCCACTCGTAGTTGAAGTCGGCGTTGGCGTTCTTCTCGGTCTGGGTCAGGCGGCCGAGATCGAACGCGGTCGGGCTGGCCGGGCCGAGCGAGGCGTTGATCGAGTTCTTCAGGCTGTAGTCGATGGCGTTGCGGCCATACGACGCGCTGACATCCCAACGCAGCTTGGGCGTGATCTCGCCACGCAGGCCACCCACCAGCTGCAGGTCGTTCTGCGTGTTGCCGTACTGCGGGCTGAAGCCCACCGGATAGATCGAGCGCAGGTTCCAGCCGGGGAAGATCGTGGTCGTACGGTAGGCGCCGGTGGTGGTATCGGGGTTGCGCCAGTTGAAATCGCTGACGCCATCGCTGTGGCTGTACAGGCCGAAGGCATAGAGCTCCAGCGTGTCGCTGGCGTTGCCCTTCACGTTGAAGCCGACGCGGCGGCTTTCAAGGTCCGGCTGGCCCCAGCGCTGCACCGGGTTCGGCACCTCCAGGTCCGGATGTGCAGCCTGGAAGGCGATGGCATCCGGGCGCTGGCGGGTGCGCGAGGTGGCATCGGAATTGGACGATTCGGCGAACAGCACCAGGCTGCCGTAGTCACCCAGTGACCAGCCGGTGCGCGCACTGAAGTCGCGCGAGGCACCGTCGCCCTGCGCATACTGCGAATAGCCGGCGGTGATCTCGGTACCGGGGCCATCCTCGAGAATGATGTTGATGACGCCGGCGATGGCGTCCGAGCCGTACTGCGCCGACGCACCATCGCGCAGCACTTCGATGCGCTTGATCGCACTGGTCGGAATCTGCGCCAGATCGGCCGCCTGCGCACCGCGGTTGCCCAGCAACGCGCTGCGATGGAATCGGCGGCCGTTGACCAGCACCAGCGTCTGGTCCGGCGACAGCCCACGCAGGGTGGCCGGGCGCACGAACACCTGGCCGTCGGCCATCGGCAGGCGCTGCACCACGAACGACGGTACCAGCTGGGCCAGCACGTCCTTCAGGTCGGTGGATTCAACCGACTTGATGTCTTCGTTGGTGAACACATCCACCGGCGCCAGCGTTTCGAACTGGGTGCGGTTGGAGGCGCGGGTGCCGGTGACCAGCATCGCATCGAGCTGGGTGGGCGCCGCGCGGCTGCCCGCGGTGGCATCGACCGCATCGGCCTCCGCTGCGATCGCGCCTCCTGCGCTGGCCATGGAAAGGGCAAGGAGGATGGAACGCGAAAGCTTCGAACGATGCACGGCAGGGCTCCGGAAAGGCACGACAGGGCCAGCACCTGCGCAGGCACAACAGGGCTGGACAAGGCGCGCAGTCTCGGCGCGATCTGTGAAGGAGCCATGACGTCAGTACGACAGCTTGATGCCGCTGGAGCGCAAGAACTGCTAAACGCCGCGCCGCCCGATCCGCTACTGTGCCCGGCATCGGCTTCTGGGAACGGCGGGATGAGCGCGGCAGGCAAGGCATTGTGGTACATCGAAACCCACGCGGATTCACCACTGGCCCTGGCCGATATCGCAGCGGCGGCCGGGCTTTCGCCGTTCCACCTGTCACGCCTGTTCCAGGCCCGCACCGGCACCTCGGTGGTGCGCTACCTGCGGGGACGGCGCCTGAGCGCCGCCGCGCAGCGACTGGCCGAGGGTGCGGGTGACATCCTGCCGGTGGCACTGGCGGCGGGCTACACCACCCATGCCGCGTTCACCCGCGCCTTCTGCGAACAGTTCGGGCAGACGCCGGAGCGGGTACGCGAGAACGGCATCGCTGGATTGGCACTGGTGCAGGCAATACGCGTGGATGAAGCGCCGGCCGCCTGCACGGAAGCCCCGCGCCTGCTCGACACGCCCGCCTTCCAGGTCGCTGGCATCGGCATGCGCCACACCCGTGACAGCAGCGGTGCGATTCCCGGGCAGTGGGCGCAGCTCAACCGCGAATGGCCAGCGCCGGCGCCGATCAGCTTCGGCGTATGCTGCAACAGCGATGACGACGGCGGCTTCGACTACATCGCGGCACTGCCGGCCAGCGCGCTCTCGACTGTGCCCGCACACTGGCAACGCGTGGCGGTACCGGCGCGTCGCTATCTGGTGGCCTGGCACGGCGGGCACATCTCCAGTATCCGCTCCACCTGGTTCTGGCTGCTGGACCACTACCTTCCCCACTCGGGCCTGAGCCTGGCCGATGCGCCGGACCTGGAACGCTACGACGCCCGCTTCGATGAGCACACCGGCCATGGTGGCGTGGAAATCTGGTTGCCGGTGGACCAACGCCCTCGCTGACATGGAGTTGAAGATGCGCATGAAGGCCACTGTGCTGGCAACGATCCTGATGGGCGTGGCGACCATCGCCGCCGCCGACGAAACCGGGTTGGCCGGCGAACGCAACGGCACCACGACGGTGGACAGCGCCGCGGTGCGCGATGTGCAGCACCGCGACGCGCTGCGCTACACGGTCTGGTATCCGGCGCAGGCCGGCAGCCGCGAAACCGCGCTGACCATCGGCCCACCCGATGCACCCCTGTTCGACGTCGGACGTGCAGCGCTGGATGCACCGGTCGCAGGCAAGCGTCTGCCCACCCTGCTGCTCTCGCATGGAAATGGCGGCAGCGCGCGCATGATGGGCTGGCTGGGCACGGCGCTGGCGCGCGCCGGGTATCTGGTAATCGCGGTCGATCATCCCGGCAACAACGGCGCAGACGCGATGACCCTGCCTGGCAGCGTGCTCAGCTGGCTGCGCGCGGATGATCTGCGCGCCGCGCTGGCGGCGGTACAGGCCGATCCGGTGCTCGGCGCACACGTCGATCACAGCCGCTTGGGCGTGGTCGGATTCTCGGCCGGTGGCTACACCGCGCTGCTGGCCGCCGGTGCACGACCCGACCTGCAGCGGTTGCTGGCGTTCTGCCGTGCACATCCGGATGACGGCGTCTGCCGGCCCCAGCAGGAGGCCGCCACGCACACCATGGAAGCGCGCCGGGCCGCCGCGGCCTCCCCTGCACTGGCACCCTGGATCTCCCACTCTGACGACGCGCGCGCCCTTCCCGGCGTGCGCGCGGTGTTCCTGCTGGCACCCGCGATCGTGCAGGCGTTCGCGCCCGGGCAGCTGTCCTCGTTGCAGCTGCCGGTGTCGATCGTGCTGGGCGATGCTGACAAGGTTGCCCCGCCGACGAGCAATGGCGAAGTTGCGCAGGCATTGATTCCGGGTGCGAGGTTGCTGCGCCTGGCGGGTGTCGGCCACTACGATTTCCTGTCCACCTGTACGGCTGCCGGCGTGCAGCGGCTACCGGACCTGTGCACCGCTGCGGCGTCAAGGGCGGGAACCCACCGGCGGACGGTGGATGCAGCGACGGGGTTCTTCGACGCTGCGCTGCGTGAGCCGCACGATAACGAACCGTTGCATCTACGGTGACGCGTGCGCAATCCCCGCAGGATTAAACTCGGCGCATGCGCTCCACGGAGGATCGATCATGCGCCTGCTCCACCTGACCCTGCCGGTGTCCGACGTGGCCACCGTCGCCGCGTACTTCCACGACGTGCTGCAGCAGCGCGTGGTCGGCAACCACGTGCACGTCGGCTGGAGCACGATCGAACTGCAGCCCGCCGCTGATCACCCGGTCGGCGGCGTGCACCTGGCCTTCAACGTGCCGGACAACCGCTTCGGCGAGGCGATGGCCTGGCTGCGCGGGCGCACCCCCTTGCAGCGCAATCCAGCGGGGCTGGACTACTTCGCGCTGGAAAGCAGCTGGCAATCGCAGTCGGTGTACTTCACCGGTCCCGATGGCCTGATCCTGGAACTGATCGGGCGCCGCCGCCTGCCGGACAGCACGCGCCAAGGTGCTTTCCACGGCGGCGAGCTGACCTGCCTCAGCGAAGTTGGCCTGCCCAGCCACGATGTCGACAGCGTGCGCGAGCAGGCCAGCCAGCGGTTCGGCCTGCAGCCGATCAGCCCGCCATCGCCGCAGTTCGCGCCGATGGGCGACGACGAGGGCCTGCTGATCGTGGTGGCGGCCGATCGCCGCTGGTTCCCCGAGCAGAAGGATCTGCCCAACGCCCAGGGCCTGCAGCTGCAGGTCGGCGATGTGGGCGGCGCGGGTGTTGTGGAAGACGCTTCGCTAGGGTGGCGGGTGCAGGCTGCCTGAACTACCAGCTGCCCGACGCGCCGCCGCCGCCG
The DNA here is from genome assembly GCF_030985895.1 of Stenotrophomonas sp. Sm6012. Classification (NCBI taxonomy): domain Bacteria; kingdom Pseudomonadati; phylum Pseudomonadota; class Gammaproteobacteria; order Lysobacterales; family Lysobacteraceae; genus Stenotrophomonas; species Stenotrophomonas sp. Sm6012. The sequence continues at coordinate 40,957 of NZ_JAPTFX010000010.1, forward strand.
CTGCGCCCGCCGCCACCGGACCAATCGCTGGAACTGCTCGAGGATGAACGTGACGACGCGCTGCTGGACGCGCTGCGAAAGCCACCGGATGAGCGCCGGCCGCCGCGTGCCCTGTCAGCCGGCAGCAGGGTGAAGATCCACACGAAGTACAGCACCAGCGTGCCCGCACTCCACCCGATCGTCGCCGCAAGGCGCGCCGCCGGCTCGGCCCGATCGATGGCCAGCAGTGCGAAGAGTGCGTAGCCGGCACTCAGCAGCAACAACACCGTGAACCTTACCGCGAAGCTGCTGCGATCCTTGTGCCAGCGCGCGCGGCCGGCCTGTACGATGAAAAACACCAGCATCGCGGCAATGCCTACGGCCAGGTCCAGCAACACGTGCAGGGCCAGGCTGGGCGGCAATTGGCCGCGCAGCAGCATCACCCCGAAAAACACCCCATTGGCCCCGAGCAGACCCAGCAATGCAACGCGCAGCCCCCGGCTGCGGCGCCAGCACCAGCCGAGCAGGCTCGCCACCGGTACGCACAGCGCCAGCACGAAGCAGAGCGCCGCCATTGCCTGGCGGGGTGCCCACAGCGCCGCCGCCAGCACGCCGGCAGCGATCACCACAGTCACCAGCACCGGGCGGCCCCAGGCCGGCAACCGCTTCGGTCGTGTCTGCGGCGTGGCGGCCGCACGCGATGTTCCGCGCCGGCGCTGGCGATGCCTGCGCGCGAAGTCGTCCGGCGTCTTTGCCTCGGGCCGCGAGGGCGGCGACCGCCACAGCCCGGCGAGGAAGCCGGCCAGCAGCGCCAGGGCAACCACCGAATCGGCGCTGCGCCAGTCCGGCGGCAGCACGTTGCGTGCCGACGGGTCTTCCCAGCCCGGCAACGCCTCGCCATCAATCAGCGCGACCACGACCTTCGTTCCATCCAGCAGCCCCTGGTCGAGGTCACCCTCGCGGAAGCGCGGCACGATCGCCTTGTCGATGATGCGCGCGGCATAGGCATCGGGAATCGCACCCTCCAGGCCATAGCCGGTCTGGAAGCGCACGCGGCGGTCCTGCACGGCCACCAGCAGCAGCACGCCATCATCGACACCGGCGCGGCCCAGCTGCCATTGCTCGAACACCCGCTGTGCATAGGCTTCGATGCCCTCGTCGCCAACCCGGTCGACCACCAGCACCTGCAGCTGCGCGCCGGTGCGCGCCTGCAGCTGTAGCGCCTGCGTGCGCAGCGCGTTGCGGGTGTCCGCCGACAGCGCATGGGCGGTGTCCACCACCGGATCTTCCAGCGCCGGCACCGCCTCGGCGGCCATCGCCATCATCGGCAACAGGCACAGCAGCAACAGCCCTACCGTGGCCCAGGTCCGCCTGACCGCGCGCAGCCCGCTCATGCGCCCTGCCCCTGTTCGATCCGCGCATGCAATGCCCGCAGCTGTGCGGCCAACTGGTTGAACACCTGCAGATCGGCATCCACCAGGGCCGGCCAATCCGGCGCCTGCCCCAGCAGCTGTGCCATCTGCTCGTTCGGCGCGCGATCAAAGCCTTCGCCCAGCACGGCCAGATAGCGCTGGCCGAACCGCTCCGGGTCGCGCTGGTCCTGCACGTAGAGCTGCACGGCCAACAGCCCTGCATACAGGTAGTTCACCAGATAGTTCGGGTCGTCATACATCAGGCGCTTGCCGATCCAGCTGTTGCGCAGCTGCGGATAGTGCTCCGGATCCTGGCCGAAGCGCGCCAGCACCTGGCCGGTCAGCGCATCCAGGTCATCGGCGGTACCCAGCGTGTTGTCGGCCACGCCCCGGTAGATCGACTGTTCCAGCTGCGCCTCCTCGGACGCGGTGAACAGTTGCAGCAGCATGTCGTCCAGCAGCGACTTCAGGTAGTAGGCCTTGGCCCGCGGGTCCTGCGCCTGCTGGTACAGCTGGTCGCGGAAGCGCAGTTCGTTGTAGATGGCGAACGCCTCGGTCAGCCATGGGCTGCCATTGCGCTGCAGCGGCGACGCATGGCCACGCTGCATCCACTCGCCATGCAGCGCGTGACCGGCTTCGTGCGCGATCTCGACATCGCTCTCCAGCTCGCCGCTGCGCACGCCGACGAACAGCATTGCCGGTACGCCAGGTGCGCTTACCGGGAAGGCATCCAGGCTGCGGTCACCGCGCTCGGTGGCCAGGTCCATGCGCCGGTTGGCCGGATCGAGCAGCGCGCGCAGCTCGCCGACATATGCCGGGCCCAGGTGCTGCATGGCATCGGCGGCGGTGTCGCGCAGCTGCGGCAGCGTCAGCACCGGCGGCGCGTATCCGGCATCGGGCACCGTGGTATCCCAGAGCTGCGGCGCATCGATGCCCGAGCGCGCGGCGTGGCGCAGCAGCATCTGCTGGTAGGCGCGCCGATCGGCAGCGTGGCCTTCGATCGCCACCAGCGTGGCATCCACCGCCGCTGTATCCAGGCCCATGCGCTGGTAGCCACGCGCCGGGGCCGAGCCATCGCCCTGCAGGCGTGCAGCGGCATCGTTCACCTGCACCAGCCCCAGCAGTACCGAGGCCATCGGCTCCCGGCGTGATTGAAGACCTTGCCAGTAGCCCTTCCAGCCGGCCTCGCGCAACGCGCGGTCCGGATGCCGGGCCAGGGCCTGCTTGTCGTGCCCGGTATCCCAGTGCCGTCCATCGCGCTCGATCTGCGGGTATTCGGCGCTGCGCAGGATCTGCCCGCGCAGGCGCGCGAAGCTGTCCAGCGCCGGATCAGCCAGGGCGTCCACCGCCTCGTCCAGCGCGGCATCGGCCGGGATGGCGGCTTCCTTCAGCGCACGCGCGCGCAGGAACGCATACGGTGCCGCCCACGCCGCGTCCATGGGCGCCTCGCGCAGTGCTGCGCGGCCGGTACGGGCAATGCGGCTGCACAGCCCCATCACCTGGTCCAGCGCCTGTGCCGGCCGGTGGTCGCGCGCGTTGCGGGCGGCCTGCAGGTGCAGGTAGGCATGATGGCGCAGGCACTGTGCCTGCATGGCCTCGGCCTGCTGGAAACGTTGCGCGGGCGCAATGCCGGCCGCGTGCTGCAGGGCCTCCAGCTGCTTTTCCAGCGCATCACGCGCGCGCTGCTCGGCCGCGGCATCGGCGAAGTAGGCACGATCGTCGGCCTGCAGCGATTCCGCCCGGATACCGGTAAAGGGGGCCATCACCAGCACGACGGCCATGGCGGCGGTGATGGTGCGCATCCTGCGAGCCTGCATCGGCGTCTCCCTGCCTGGACCAGGCCTTGAGCCTAGCAGCCACTGCCGCCCCGCGCCTGTGCCGGATCAGGCGTCCTTCAGATCGACTCGTCCTCGCGCTTGACCAGCGTCCAGCACGGCGCCTGCGCGAAGGTGTAGGTCTGCTGGTCGCTGCTGTCCGGCGTGCGGATCTGCACCTGGCGCTGCCCATCGGCCAGCGCAGTGACCTGCATCTCGCGCCCCTGCCCTGCCAGCGCGGCGGGATCAGGCATCACCGGCCACTCGACGTCGGCCAGTGCCAGGCGGCTTTCGACCTTGCGCGGTTCCGGCTCGGCCTCGGCATCGATGTAGCTGTCCAGCAGCGGATCGGCGGTGGCCTTTTCCTGCAGCGCGATCTCGTGGCCGAAGTGCTTCAGGAACGCATCGAACTGCGGATAAGGGCATTCAGCACTGGCCGGCGCCGGCGCAGGTTGAACCGCTGCGGCCGTGGATGTCGGCGCGGGGGCGGCCGGTGCGGTTTCCGTGGGCGTTGGCGGCGGCTCGGGCGTGCAGGCAACCAGTGCCACGCCACAGGCCAGCGCCAGCACTGCGACAGAACGGTATCGACGCATGGGCTCATCCTGAATCCGGTTGGGTCGCCCCATGCTACCGCGCACCCTACACTTCCCGTATTCCGCCCGTCCGAGAATTCCATGCATCGCGTCCTGCTCCTGATCGGCCTGCTGCTACCTGCCCTGTGGCCGGCCGTGGCAATGGCCGTCGATGTCCGCGAAGGCGACCTGCTGTTCGTGACCGCCGGCCGCAGCGGCCTCAGCGCGGCCATCGACGATGCCACCGGCAAGCAGGGCGCGCCCAGCTTCGATCACGTCGCGCTGGTCGCTTCCGCACCGAAGGGCTGGGAGGTACTGCACGCCGACGAGAAGGGATCGCGCCGGCAGTCACTGCCTGCGTTCCGCCAGGACGCGCGTGCCAAGCATCGGCAGATCGTGGTCTATCGACTGCGTGCGCCGCAGCAGGCGACCATCAAGGATGCGGTCGCCACCGCACGCACGATGCTCGGCAAGCCGTACAACACGTCATACGTGTTGAATGAGGACAGCTACTACTGCTCGGACTTCATCGAACGCGCCTTCCGCGCGCATCACGTGTTCGCGCTGCAGCCGATGAACTTCCGCAATCCGCAGACCGGGCAGATCGCCCAGCACTGGGTGGACCTGTACCACGGCATGGGCATGCAGGTTCCGCAGGACCAGCCCGGCACCAACCCCAACGACATGTCGGCCGCGCCGGTGCTGCAGCGTATCGGCGTGCTGGAATAAGCGAAGCCCCGCACGAGGCGGGGCTTCACCGGTCACGCCGCGTACCGCGCGTGGTCATTCTTCTTCGTCGTGGCCGCCCTGCTGCTGGTTGCGCTCTTTGCGCTGCTGATCCTGTTGCTGCTGTTGCTGCTGGTCACGACGGCCCTGCTGCTGATCCTGCTGGTTCTGCTGACCCGGCTGCTTCTGGTTCGGGTTCTGGTTCTGCTGTGCCATGTCCGTTCTCCGAAAGCCACGCGCGAAATGCGGTGGACGGGGCCATCGTCCGCAGCGATTGGTTAATCACGCGTGCGTGGGCGGCTACATCTGTGTGTACGCGCGTGAATGAACACGCCAAGGCCCTTGCAGCACAAGCCCATGAAGGATTCATGCGGGTTCGGCATGTGCTCATGCCAGCGTCGGGGCAACGCGCATTCATGGCTGCCTCGGCCGGAAACGCGCGCTGAACGTGGCGGGTGTGCCCTGCTGCAGGGACACCCGCGCTGGATTCAGGGCATCACCGGCGGCACATACGCCAGGGTCATGCCCAGCAGCCACAGCAGGCCCAGCACCAGCGGGATGTGCACCAGCAGCTGGATGAAGGTGAAGCCGACGATGTCGCGTGCTTTGAGTCCCAGCACACCCAGCAGCGGCAGCATCCAGAACGGGTTGATCAGGTTCGGCAGCGCTTCGGCGGCGTTGTAGACCTGCACCGCCCAGCCCAGGTGCGCCTTCAGTTCGTTGGCGGCCTGCATCACGTACGGCGCCTCGATGATCCACTTGCCACCGCCGGACGGCACGAAGAAGCCCAGCACCGCCGAATAGACGCCCATCACCAGCGCGAAGGTATCGGTGCTGGCCACGTGCACGAACAGGCTCGACAACCGGTGCGCCAACGTCTGCCCGTCACCGCCGGCAGCGTGGGTGAGGATCATGGCGATGCCGCCGTACAGCGGGAACTGGATCAGCACGCCGGTGGTGCTCGGTACCGCCTTGGCCACCGCATTGAGGAAACTGCGCGGCCGCCAGTGCAGCAGCAGGCCCAACGAGATGAACAGGAAGTTGTAGGTATTGAGGTTGGCGATGGCGGTGACCACCGGCTTGTTGGCGAACTCGTTGAACAGCCAGCCGAACGCCAGCAGCGAAAGCAGCACGGTCAGCAGCGGGCTGTATTCGAGCCACTCGCCGGGACGCGTACGCCGCTGCAGCGGCTCCGGCTCGGCCTGCGCGGCACCAGGGAAATCCTCGGCGGTACGGGCGCTGCCGGCGGCCGGCGCGGTCAACCAGGCGATCAGCAGCGAGACCAGGATCAGCACCGCGGTCAGCGCGATCGACTGCCACAGGAAGATGGTTTCGGTGAACGGCAATACACCGGTGATCTCCACCAGCCCCGGCGGCATGCTGGCCGGGTTGGCCTGCAGCTGCGCGGCCGACGAACTCAGCCCCATCGCCCACACCGCACCCAGGCCCAGGTACGCCGAAGCGCCGGCCGCGCGGTAGTCCATGCGCAGTTCGGTACGGCGCGCCAGCGCACGTACCAGCAGGCCGCCGAACACCAGCGAGAAGCCCCAGCTGAGCAGCGAGGCCAGCATGCTGACCAGGCCCACGTACACCACCGCGCCACGACCAGTGCGCGGCACCCGGGCGAGGAAGTCGATGAAGCGCGCGACCACCGGCGCAGTGGCCACGGCATAGCCACCGATGACCACGAAGGCCATCTGCATGGTGAAGGGAATCAGGCTCCAGAAGCCGTCACCGAAGGCGCTGGCGGTAGCCTGGGGGGTCGAGCCGAAGCCCATCGCGGCCAGCGCGACGATGACCACGCCCAGCACCGCGAACACATACGCATCGGGGAACCACTTTTCCGCCCAGGCGGCCGAGCGCAACGCAGCGCGCGCCATCCAGCCGTCCTGTACTGCTGCCTTCGAGGCCATCATCCACCCTCCCAGGTTCGATCGCTCGATTCTGGGCGGTGGGGTGCAGGCTGTCAGCCACCTATTGGTCGTAGGTGGGAGGCTGGTCGCGCCGGCCGCTGGCCGGCAACCTCGGGATCGCACACGTGCACAGCCGGCCAGCGGCCGGCGCTACCTCACCCAGGGGTCAGCGCAGGGCCAGATCGACTGCGATGCCGGCAAACAGCGCGGCACCGACCCAGTTGTTGTGCAGGAACGCCTTGAAGCACGGCCCGCGCTCGCGGTTGCGGCAGATCCAGAACTCGTACACCACCAGCACGGTGGCCACGGCCACGCCGGCCAGGTAGTAGCCGCCCAGCCCGCCGCGCACACCGACCAGCGCCATGGTGGCCAGGAACAGCGCATACAGCACGCCCTGGATGACCAGATCGAGATCACCGAACAGGATTGCGGTGGAGTGCGAGCCCATCTTCAGGTCGTCCTCGCGGTCGACCATGGCGTACCAGGTGTCGTAGGCGGTGGACCACAGGATGTTGCCGGCGTACAGCAGCCAGCCCAGCATCGGCACCTCGCCCTGTACGGCAGCGAATGCCATCGGGATGCCCCAGCCGAACGACATGCCCAGGTAGACCTGCGGCAGATGGGTGTAGCGCTTCAGGTAGGGGTAGCTGGCGGCCAGGAACACGCCGATGAAGCTCAGGCCGATGGTCAACCCGTTCAGGGTCAGCACCAGCCCAAACGCCACCAGCATCAGCACCGCGAACAGGATGAGCGCAGCGCGGCCACTGATCGCGCCGGTGGCCAGCGGACGCGCCTTGGTGCGTTCCACATGCGGGTCGAGCCAGCGGTCGGCGTAGTCGTTGATGACGCAACCGGCCGAGCGGGTCAGCCACACGCCGGCGGTGAACACGAACAGGGTCCACAACGGCGGCAGGCCGCCGGCGGCCAACCACAACGCCCACCAGGTGGGCCACAGCAGCAGCAGCGTACCGATCGGGCGATCAGCGCGCATCAGACTCCAGTAATGCCGCCAACGCGGCGTCGCCGACGACTGCGGCGAAGTGAGGGGGGTATCAGCCATGCCGATAGGATACTCCTGCCCCTCCGGCAGGGCTTTGCCTGGCGGGGGGAGATTTGTTCGGCGAAACTGGATAGAATGCCCGTCCCGCACCGCTTCATGGCGCGGCGATGCCCGCCCCGGCACTGGTCGGCGGCGCGGCGGTTCTACAACGCGCCCGTAGCTCAGCCGGATAGAGTAGTGGCTTCCGAAGCCATTGGTCGGGGGTTCGAATCCCTCCGGGCGCGCCATCTTTACGTTTTTTGACAGATTTGACCCGTCTGCAAATGGCGAGGGCAAGTGACGGCGTGCCATCTGTCTCAGTGAATGAGACCTGCTTGGCACAAGATGAAGAGCCAAATTCGTTGTTCCTCCTACATTGGGTAGACTCAGCCCCATGGGAATCGCCCTGCCAGCTTCGGACGGCCTTGGCCTCGGCCTGTACTCATACGCCGATGCTGCGCGCTTCATTGGTGGCAAACCGTCCGAACTCAGGCGCTGGGTCAAGGGATACGAAAGCCGTTATCACGGTAATGTCCAGGCACACCCGCCACTGTGGTCGTCGCAGTGGGCGGGGTCGGACATTGATGGGATCGGCTTCCGCGACCTCATCGAACTCCGCTTCATACGTACGTTTGTTGCGTGTGGCGTACCACTTAATCTGATCCGACTGACCATTACCGAACTACGGGAGCGGCTGGGCAAGGACTATCCCTTCACCAGTACAACCTTCAAGACCGATGGTCGTCGCATCTTCATGGAACTTCTGGACGAGAGCGGCGATGGAGCGTTGGTTGACGTCGTGAAGAGACAGGACGTCATGCGCAAGGTCATCGCTCCCTCCTTGCGCGATGGAATCGAGTTGGGTATCGATGATCACGCAGAACGATGGTTCCCCATGAGGGGCTCAAGGGCGGTGGTGTTTGATCCGAAGCGAAGTTTCGGCCAGCCCATTCTCTCCGAGTCAGGCGTTCCCACGATTGCCATTGTTGAAGCGCTGCAAGCGGAAGGCGGCGACGAGCGGCGGGTCGCACGCCTGTATGATCTGCCTCTTGCTGCAGTCAGGAAAGCACTGCAGTTCGAAGGCCGAGAAACGCCTTGAAGGCGCAGATCGACGAGAATCTGCCGCCTGCGCTCGCCCGGGCCATCGACGCCATTGCGCGCAGTGATGATCACGAGGTTGTTCACGTAAGAGAGTTCGTGAAGCCCGGCACTACCGACCTCGAGTTGTTCGATGCCGCAATTCATCGCGGCATCCGCGTTCACGTCACTCAGGACCATCATCAGCGCAAACCTGCCGAACGTGAGGCTATCGCGCGGCTCGGTTTAACGGTTTTCGTACTGGCCAAGGGATGGAGCACGCTCAGCCACTATGATCGTACAGCACGCCTGCTCGAGTGGTGGCCCAAAATGATGCAACAAGCGCATCTGGTTCAACCCGGCGCCATGTTCCGCGTGCCGCACGCGAGAGCATCTGGCGGACGACTGGCACAGATCAAGTCGACCCGCTAAGCCAAACAACAACGCCGGGCATGGCCCGGCGTTGCATTCAGCTCAGTCGAGCATGGCTCGACTCCACAAAGAGCAGATCAGTACTTGCCGTCGAACGCGAAGATCGGCTTGCGCTGCTTCCACGCGCCGGCGGTGAAGTCCGGGAACTCCAGCGTCTGGAAACTGTTGGCGATCGACTGCTCGCTCAGCGGCGTGATCGCACTCCAGGTCACCGCATCGTAGATGTCGATCGGCATCGGCGCCTTGGCCTTCAGCGCTTCCACGAAGGCATGGATGACGAACCAGTCCATGCCACCATGGCCTGCGCTGGCGGCGGTGTCCGCGTTCTGCTTCCACAGCGGGTGTTCGTACTCGTCCTGGTACTTCTTGAACTCTTCCCACTGGTGCGGCGGGCTGCGGCCTTCAATATGGATCGAGTGGTTCACATCCATCCACAGGCCCTTGGTGCCCTGCACGCGGAAGCCCATCGAGTACGGGCGCGGCAACGAGGTATCGTGCTGCAGCAGGATGGTCTCGCCGTTCTCGCAGGCCAGCGTGGTGGTCACGACATCGCCCAGCTTGAACTTGACCTTGGTGCTGGGATGGGTGGTGCCGCCACTCTTGGCCACGGTGTATTCGTGCAGGCCGCGCGCCTTGGTCGCGAACGCATTGATGTGGGTGAAGCGGTTGCCGCGGTTGATGCCGGTGTACATCGCGCATGGGCCGATGCCGTGGCTGGGGTACAGCTCGCCGTTGCGCTCGACCGAATGCTCGGTGCGCCAGCGCGCTTCGCTCCAGCCCTTGGGGCCGAATTCCACGCCGCTGTCGTAAGGCTGGTTCGGATCGCCGGAGTTGAACTTCACGCCGCGCAGGTCGTGCTGGTAGCCGGCCTGCAGATGCACCAGCTCGCCGAACAGGCCCTGGCGCACCATCTGCAGTGCGGCCATCACGTCGCGGCGGTAGCAGACGTTCTCCAGCAGCATGTACGGGGTGCCGGTGCTCAGCTGGGTCTTCAGCACGTCCCAGTGGTCCTGCAGGGTGATGCCGGCCACCACTTCGCAGCCCACGGCCACGCCGGCCTGCATCGCGGCAATCGCCATCGGTGCGTGGTATTCCCACGGCGTGGCGATGATCACGCCATCGATGCCCTTCTGTTCCAGCAGGCGCTTCCAGGCGTTGGTGTCACGGTCCTGGCCATAGGTCTTCGGCGCCGGCTTGCCGGCCTTGCTGACCATGTCCACGGCGCGGCCGAGCATGATCGGCTCGATGTCGCACAGCGCGACCACTTCGACATCGTCGCGGCGCACCAGTTCCTTCAGCAGCACCAGGCCACGCATGCCGGTACCGATCATGGCCAGGCGCACCTTGCGCCCGCGTGCCCATGCCGGGGTCTGCGGCAGCAGGCTGCTGGCGGCGACAGCGGCGCTGGCCGCGATGAATTCCCTACGCTTCATGGCAAACATCTCTCCTCTAGGCAGCGTGCCGGCCGCAGCCGGCACGCCAGGTCACGCAAACGGAATTACTTGAACCGGTAGCCGATGGTCACACTGTAACCACGACCGAAGATGGTCGCGTAGTCACTGGAGTCACCCAGGAAGCTGTTCGGGTCATAGAACGGCAGGCGGTTGAACAGGTTCTTGACGGTGAAGCTCAGGTTCCAGGCATCATCCGGGCGCCAGGTGACGCTCATGTTGGCGGTCCACCACGACGGTGCACCGTCACACTTGCTCTTCTGCAGTGCCAGGTAACCGCCGGTGCAGGTTTCCTTGTTGTTGCTCACTTCGTCGACCTGGTCGGTGGCCCACTTGGTGCCGCCCACATAGTTGACGAACATGCTGGTGGTGACCTGCTTGTAGGTCCAGTCGGCATTGAGCGTGGCACGCAGGCGCGGGTTGTTGTAGTAACCCACCACATCGCCGTAGTACCAGCCGTTCTCCGCATCCATGTAGAAGCGGTTGCGGTTGGCGATGGTGGCGGCCAGGCCGATGTTCAGGTTGCCCCAGTCACCCAGCGAGAAGCGGCTGCGCGCATCGATGTCGAAGCCGTCGATCAGCGTCTTGCCGCGGTTCTTGTACTGGCCGACCACGCTGGCCACGTTGCCCGCCGAATAGCCCGGCAGGTTCGCCGGGCAGCTCACGCCGCTGGCCGGATCGGCGCACATTGCCGCCAGCTGCGCCAGGTTGGCCCGGTCGCTGTCGGTGATCGGCGAACGCGACATCGAGATGATGTCTTCCATGCGGCGGTAGTCCGGCGCAACGATCTCGTTGTTGCGGTAGATGAACCAGTAGTCGGCCGACACCGACAGCCAGCTGGCCGGCTCGTAGACGAAGCCGAGGGTGGCGATCTTCGCCTTCTCCGGCTTCAGGTCCTTGTTCGGCTGGGTCATGCGCGCCACGGTACGGCTGCAATCGACGTTCAGCAGGGTCTTGCCGAGGTCGACATCCCCCGGCCGCTGCGACTTCAGCAGCAGGTTGGCGATGGCGTTGGTCTCGTTGCAGCGCAGCTCGTCGCGGAAGCCGCCCAGCTGTGCGAACACGCCGCCGTTGCCGGACTCGGCCAGGCTCGGTGCGCGGAAGCCGGTGGAGTAGGTACCACGCAGCATCAGCTGATCGAAGGCTTGGTACTTGAAGCCGATCTTCGGCGCGATGTTGGCGCTGAAGTTCGGGTACTTGTCCACGCGCACCGCCGCATCCAGCTCCAGCTTGTCGGTGATCGGCGCCACGGTCTCGGCGAACAGCGCATAGGTATTGCGCTTGCCGTCGAACCACGAGCCGCCCTGCTGGGTGATCAGGCCGTTGGCCGCATCGGCGTTGCCCGGGGTGTAGAAGGTTTCGCGGCTGGCGTTGAAGCCGAACGCTGCACGCATTTCGCCGGCCGGCAGCTGGAACAGCGGGCCTTCGATCTTGCCGTCCAGGGTATGCAGGCGGGTCCACGACTGGATGTCGAAGGTCGGGAAGGCTTCACGGATCAGTGCGGCGTTGGCTTCGCTGATCTCGCCGAACTTGTACGCCGGATGATCGGAAATGATCACGCGGCCGGTGCCCGGATCGATCGTGTACGGGCCGAAGGCCTTCTCGAAGCCCTTGGTGTTGACGTTGATGGTCTGGTAGGTGGTGGAGTGGGTACCGGCGCTGGCGAACGCGGTCTCCCAGTTCCAGTCGCCCACGTTGCCACGCGCGCCGGCCAGCACGCGATAGCTCTTGTCGGTGTTGCGCTGGCCGAAGTAGTTGGCGCCTGCATCCTGCAGCAGGTACTGCAGGCCGACCACGCCGCCCATCATCGCCTTCATTTCCGGGCTGGCGTGGTTGTACTCGTTGTTCGGGCCCAGGAACGGATACAGGAACTGATTGACGTTGTTGCCGGTGTTGCGCGAGAACCAGCTGGTCGGGTTGCCGGTGGTGGTGCCGTAGGTGCGCGGGGTGCCACCGTTGGCGCGCAGGTCGATGTCGGTGTACGTCGCCTCGGCGAAGATCTCGGTGCTTTCGCCCACCAGGAAGGTGCCGTTGAGGTAGGCGGTGTTGCGCTCGGACTTGGCGCCGGCATCGATCTCGTTGTTCATCCAGGTTTCCCAGACGCAACGCGGGCCGGCCGCTTCACTGGTCAGCACGTTCTTGCAGCCCGGTGCCGCCTCCTGCACGCGGCGGCCGGTCACCGGATCAAACGCGAAGTAGCTGCCCGGGTTGAACTCGCCCGGCTTGCTGCCCACTCTCAGGCGCAGGTTGTTGAGGTAGTTCGGGTTGTTGACGTAGTACTGGTCCGGCCGCTTGTCGTAGAAGTCGCTCAGCGGAATCGCGTCGCGGCGGTACATGTTCACCGCGCCGTAGATGTTGAAGCGGTTCTCGGCCAGGTCGCCGAAGCCGGCGGTGATGCTGGCCTGGCGTTCGCCGTAGGAGTCGATGCGCGAGGAGGTGTCGTTGGTGAAGCTGACTTCGGCACCCTGGAAGTTGCGCTTGGTGATCACGTTGATCACGCCGGCCACGGCGTCGGTGCCGTACACCGCCGAGGCGCCGTCGGTCAGCACTTCCATGCGCTCGATGGCCGCAGCGGGAATCGCATCGATGTTGACGAACTGGGTCTGGAAGCCGGCCGGTGCACCGTAGTACGACAGGCGACGACCATTCAGCAGCACCAGCGTGCCCTGTGCACCCAGCCCGCGCAGGTTGGCCTGCGAAGCACCGTCGGAACCGGTGAACAGCGAACGCGCGTCCTGCTGTGCAGGGCGCGCGGCCGGCAGGTTGTCCAGCACCTGCAGCAGCGTGCGCGCACCCATGTTCTGGATGTCCTGCTTGCTGATCACCTGCACCGGCGATGCGGTTTCAACGTCGGTGCGGCGGATGTTGGAGCCGGTCACCTCGATGCGGGCCAGGTCGGTGGCCTTGTCCTTGCTCTCTTGTGCAACGGCAGGAACGGCGACCGAGAGCAGCACGCCGGCAATGGCCAGCGTCAGCGGAGCGATCGAGCGACAGGGGGGGCGGTGGTGGCGGGCGGGCAACATCGGGGTTCTCTCCTGGCAGGGGTGCGGCGCGAATGGTGGATCGGCGGGCAAAACGCTCCCGGGCCACGGCCAGCAGGGCCGTAGTCGGTATGGGCGGGGGGAGGAGCGGTGTTACGAGGCGGTCATGGGGCGACGATGCTGGCGGAGTCGCCCTCCTGGCCGATCAGCACGGCGTTGGCCCAGTTGGCACAGACCTGGGCGGGTTGGCTGCCCTGCGCACCCAGCGTGCGCAGGCTCAGGGTGGAAAGGCCACGGATGTCCAGCTCCGGTTTGACCACGCCGGGCGCCTTCACCAGGCCGCTGTCGTACAGCAGGCGGTTGTCGCCCCAGACCTGGAACTGCAGGCCACCGGCAGTGCGGCACGCGTCGTCGATGCCGAGGTCGGCGCGCAGCAGGTGCCAGCCGCCCTGCAGGCGCAGGTCGATGCGGCTGTTGGCGGCCACGCCCAGGCCACGACGGAACTGCAGGCCGTTCATGCGCATGCCGGCATCGCCACGGAACGACTGGTCGGCGCGCACCTGGCTGGCCAGCGCGGCCGGCACCGGCAGCTCGGAGAGATAGCGCTGCCGGGCCGGTCGCTCCGGTTCTTGGTGCTCGAGGATGTGGAAGGTGGACAGCGCGATCGGGCCGACGTCGCGCGGCTGCAGCGCATCGAAGGCGCGGGCACTGCCCTGTGCCGCGGTGACCATCGGGTCGGTGCTGCTGGCGCCGTCGCCCTCCGGGTTCTGCACGCTCAGCACACGGAACCGCAGCAGGCGGCCGGCATGCGCCGGGAAGTCGATGCGCTGCACGCCTTCCTTCAGCTGCAGGCGGCCACGGGCGATCGGCTCGCCCCACTCGCCATTGCTGTCGCCCAGGTACACCTCGTAGTCGCGCACCTGGCCGTGCTTCCAGTTCTTGTCGTTGCGCGGGGCGATGTCGATGCCATCGATCATCCTGCGCTCGCCAAAGCCGATCACCCACTCGTGTGCACCGGTGCGCACCGCCTGGTTGCGCACGCTGCGGAACCAGGTGGCGGGATCATCGTCGAAGGCGTTTTCCAGCGCATGGCCGGGCTCTTCGGCCGGGCGGTTGACCACCAGCAGGCTGTCGGCCGGCAGTTCGCGGCCGAGCACCGGCGCGGCGGGGTAGGCATCATCGGCGACGGCAGCGGCTGCCGCGAAGTCCAGCTGCAGCTGCAGCGGTTGGCGGATGTCCTGCGCGGTTGTGCGCACATGCAGCGTTCCGCGGCGCTCCTGGGCGTCGAAGTACCAGCCTTCGGCCGCAGTGTTGAAGGCGGCGGCATCAGCCAGCGCCGGCAGCGCGCGACCGCCGGCCTGCACCGCACGCGGCGCCTGCCGGCTGAGTACGCGCAGGCCATAGCGACGCTGCGCCAGCTGGCCGTTGTATTGGCCCTGCACCGCATCGATCTGAACCTGCACCGGGCCACTGCCCTGCGCCGGTGCCTGCACGCGGATCTGCTGCGTGCTCGATTCGCCCTGCTGGTAGCGGCGGGTGTTGCCATCGTCTTCGTACAGCGTGTACTGCGAATCGCCCTGCGGGTACAGGTCGAACGTCACTTCATCGAGAGGCTTCTCGCCGTCGAACAGCATCGACGGGTACATCGGCAGGATCGCACCGGCACGCACGAACACCGGCAGCGTGGCCAGGTCGACCTGGCGATCCAGCTGGCGTCCGTCGGCGGTGGCCTGCACGCGGCGGCCATCCCAGTAGTCAATCCAGCCGCCGGCCGGCAGGTGGATGTCGCGGCGCCAGCCACGACTGGCTGCCTGGCTGCGGTATACCGGCGCCACCAGCAGGTCGCGGCCGAGCAGGAACTGGTACTTGTAGGTCTCATCCTGCGCATGCGGATCGCGCGGGTTGTCCCACATCAGGCCACGCACCGGCGGCGCGCCGGTCTGCGCGGCCTCGTGCACCAGCCCATACATGTACGGGGTCAGGCGCATCTTCAGCTTCAGGTAATCGCGGTTGATGCTGCGGTAGGGCTCGTCGTACCACCACGGGTGCTTGCGCGCGTTCGACGACCAGCCGCTCATGCCCATCAGCACCGGGGTGAACGCCTTCCACTGCAGATCACGGGTAAAGGTCTCGGCGCTGCCGCCGAAGATCGCATCAACGTCGCCGCTGGCGTAGGCCATGCCGGACAGGCCCGAACCGACCAGGGTCGGCACGTGCCAGCGGATGTAGTCCCAGCTGCTGCTCTGGTCGCCGGTCCAGGCCACGGCGTAGCGCTGGATGCCGGCCCAACCCATCACCGTCCACAGGAACGGGCGCGAATCGGAATTGTCGAGGATGCCGTTGAATGCCTGGCGATTGGCGTCCATCGCGAACTGGTAGCCCTTGCCGGTCCAGGCCACGTCCAGCTTCTGCACGCGGCTGCCTGCCTTGCCCACTTCCCAGGCGATCTTGTCGACGCCGTTCTCGGTCCACAGGCCGGTGCGGAAGCCGTAGCCGGCCAGGCCCTTCACCGTTTCCGGCAACTGCTTGTAACCGCAGCCATACCCATCGTTGGGCAGGATCCAGCCACCGGGCATGTCGTGGGCGCGGTACTGCTTGGCCACGCTGTCGATCACATCGGGGGTGGTGCCGGTCGGGCCGTCGCTCCAGCCTTCGGGCACAGTGCCGGGCTTCTTGCTGTTGTCGCCGTCGTTGTAGCAATCGGCGTCGCCGTAGGACAGCGCCCAGCGCGCGACCATGTTCGGGCGGCCGGTCAGCTGGGTATAGCGTTCGATCAGCTTCGGCAGGTCGGCGCCGACGAAGTAGTAAGCATCGAAACGATCTTCGCGATGCAGCAGCGTGGCCTGGTCGGGCTGGCGCAGGTCGTAGCTGCCATCGCTCCAGGTGTTGCGCAGCATGCCCCAGCCACGGCTGCTCAGCAGCATCGGCGCCGGGCTCGGGCGGTCACCCTCTTCCCAGCCGCCGGAATAGGACACTTCCAGCTCGCGACCCTTGAACTGGTAGCGGCCGTTCTGCTGGCCACCACCGTAATAGCCTTCGTCGGCCTGCGAGGACAGCACCTGCACGCTCTGCGTGGCATCCAGGTCCAGCGGCTGCAGTTCCTGCCACAGCGCGGTGGGCTGGCCGTTGTCCAGGCGCTCCAGGCGCAGGCGCAACGGCTGCCGCTGCACATGCAGCACCAGCGCATCGGTACGCACGCGGATTTCCTGCGCGTCTTCTTCCAGCTGCGCCTTTACGTTCGCCTTCGGTTGCGGCAGTACGATCGGCGCGGCCTTGTCGCCGGCGCCGGTCAGCGTGCCATTGCGGCCGGCCTGCACGCGGATGATGTCGGTCGCCGGCAGTTCGATGCGGATGCGCGCGCCCTTGTCGGTCTGCAGGTCCCAGCCCTGCACGCCGTCGCGGCCGTTGCTGGCGGCCACCGAACGCAGGTTGCCGACCGGCTCTGCCCGGGCCGGCAGGGACGCCAGCATCAGCGCCGGCAACAGGGCCAGCATCAGCGGCGAGCGACGAACGCAGTTTTCCACGCGGACTCCCAACCCGTTCACCGGGCGTTTCGAAAGCGGTTGGGCCGACTCTAGGGCAGCGATTCGAAAGATGTCAACAAATTGAAAGGAAAAAGGAAGATATATTCCTTTGAAACGAAAGTTGTTGCGTCGCAATACTTTGTGTAATCGCTTGCAGGCGCCTGTTGAGTATTGTGCGATACGGCATCCAGCCTCTTCTTTCGTTTTCCCGCACGTCCAGCTCAAGGCAAACACGGCGTTATATTTTCTTTCTTTTTGCTTTCGGTATTTGACATTTCGAAAGAAAACACAGATGGTGCGCTGGCCCAACTGGAACCTCCGAATGGACGTCACCCTGCTTTCCGATGTGTCCGCCTGGCAGCGCCTGGGCGGAGCCGATACCGCAACCGAAATCGCCCAGCAGCCTGCGCTGTGGGAAGCCCTTGCGCAGGATCTGTCGCGTGCCCGCGATCGCCTGCAGGCCTTCCTCGGCGACAGCCTCAACGATCCCCACCAGCGCGTGCTGTTCACCGGCGCCGGCAGCTCCGGCTTCATTGCCGAGATGGTGGCCGACGCGATCAACGCGCAGTGGCCAGCCGAGGTGCGCGTGGTGCATACCACCAGCCTGCTGACCCACCCGGCGCTGTACCTGCAGCGCGACCGCCCGACCCTGCTGGTTTCGTTCGGCCGCAGCGGCTCAAGCCCGGAAAGCGTGGCAGCAGTGGACCGTGTGCGCAGCGACGTGGATGACGCGCGCTTCCTCGACATCACCTGCAATGCCGATGGAGAACTGGCCCGCCGCGGTGCCGGCCGTGCCGACACCTGCACCCTGCTGATGCCGTCGGCCAGCTGCGACCGCGCCTTCGCCATGACCAGCAGCCTGACCTGCATGCTGCTGGCCGCGCTGACCGTATTCGACCGCTCGCCGTGGGACGCGCGCATCGCGCGCCTGAAGCAGATCGCAGCACTGGCCCGCGAAGGCCAGGCGCAGTGGGATGCGCCGGTCGCCGCGCTGGCGCAGCGCCCGTTCAACCGCATCATCTACCTCGGCAGCGGCCCGCTGGAAGCGCTGGCCCGCGAGTGCGCGCTGAAGGTGCTGGAGCTGACCGCCGGCCGCGTGCTGGCACTGGCCAATACGCCGCTGGGTTTCCGCCACGGCCCGAAGTCGACGCTGGACGGCAACACGCTGGTGGTGGTGCTGCGCAGCGTGCAGCCGCTGGCGCGGCGCTACGAACAGGACCTGCTGGAAGAACTGCGCCGCGACGGCGTGGCCGGGCAGGTGCTGGCGATCGGCCCGCATTCGGATATCGGTGCCGAAGACGAATACACCCTCACCGTGCCGGCACTGGACGACCCGTGGCTGGCGCCGGTGTGGCTGGGCTTTGCGCAGCTGTTCGCGCTGCAACGCTCGGCCGCGTTGGGCCTGACCCCGGACAATCCGTTCCCGGACGGCACCGTCAACCGCGTCGTCAAGGGCGTCACCATCCACCATGGCTGAGCTGATCGCCCACGCCGGCTACGGCATCGACATCGGCGGCACCAAGATCGAGCTGGTGGCGTGCGATGCGGCGATGCAGGTCACCTGGCGCCGCCGTGTCAGTACTCCGCAGGGCGACTATGAGGGCTTCCTGCAGGCGATGCTGGGGCTGGTGGCCGATGCAGATGCTTCACTGGGCCGCAACGACGCCGCCATCGGCATCGCGCTGCCCGGCGTGCGTGATCGGCGCACGGGTCGCCAGCTCAGTGCGAACGTGCCGGCGCTGACCGGCCACAGCGTCGCCGCCGATCTGCAGGCCCGGCTGCAGCGCCCGCTGCACTTCGGCAACGACCTGCAGTGCTTTGCCCTTTCCGAAGCGCACGGCGGCGCCGCCGATGGCTACCCCAGCATGTTCGGCGCCATCCTCGGCACGGGTGCGGGTGGTGGTTTCTGCCTGCACGGCCGCCTGCTGTCCGGCTTCAACGGCCTGGCCGGCGAATGGGGCCACTGGAGCGTGCCCGGCCACCTGCTGCAGCGCCACGGCCTGCCGCTGATCGACTGCGCCTGCGGCCTGCAGGGCTGCGTCGAGCGCTACGTCTCCGGCAGTGGGCTGGCGATGATCGAACGCCATCTGGGCGGCAGTGCCGCCGACGCCAGCGCGGTGATCGCACTCGCCGAAGCCGGCGATACCCGCGCGCGCAAGGCGCTGGACATCCACCGCGACCTGCTCGGCCACAGCCTGGCCGCACTCGTGCTGGCGCTGGACCCGCATGTGATCGTGCTTGGCGGTGGCCTCTCGCAGTACGCGCCGCTGTACCAGCAGCTGCCAGCGGCCATCGCCGCCCATCTGTTCAACGGCGTGCAGGTACCGCCGATCGTGCCGCCCCGCTTCGGCGATGCCGGCGGCGCACGTGGTGCTGCCCTGCTCGCCTGCCACCCCTCGTTTTCCTGATGTCCGGAGCCTGACCATGTCCCCGTTGCAGACCCTGCTTGCCTCCCACCGCGCCGGTGCCAACGTCGGCCTGTACAGCGTCTGCTGCAGCAACGAGCAGGTGCTGCGCGCCGCCATGCATGTGGCGCTGGCGCACGGCACCGTGCTGCTGGTCGAGGCCACCTCCAACCAGGTCGACCAGTTCGGCGGCTACACCGGCATGACCCCGCCGCAGTACCGCGATTACGTCGGCACCCTGGCCGACGAGGAAGGCTTCCCGCGCGAGCGGCTGATCCTGGGCGGCGACCACCTCGGCCCGAATGCCTGGCAGAAGCGCCCGGCCGCCGAAGCGATGGCCCACGCCCGCGTGCTGATCGAGGCCTACGTCGCCGCCGGCTTCCACAAGATCCATCTGGACTGCAGCATGTCCTGCGCCGATGACCCGGTGCCGCTGCCCGATGCCATCGTCGCCGCACGCTCGGCCGAGCTGGCCGGGATCGCCGAGCGCACCGCCGCCGAGCATGGCCTGCCACCGCCGGTCTACGTGATCGGTACCGAAGTGCCGATTCCCGGTGGCGAAGCCTCGCTGGCCGAAGGCCTGCAGGTGACCACGCCCGCGGCCGCCGCGCAGACTCTGGCCATCCACCAGCAGGCGTTCGATACGCCGCAGCTGCGCGATGCCTGGCAGCGCGTGATCGCGATGGTGGTGCAGCCGGGCGTGGACTTCGACCACAGCAGCGTGCACGAGTACGATGCCGCCGCTGCTGGCACGCTGGCCGATTTCCTCGAACAGCAGCCGCGCATCGTGTTCGAAGCGCACTCCACCGACTACCAGCGCGAAAGCGGCCTGCACGCACTGGTGCGCGACCACTTCGCCATCCTCAAGGTCGGCCCGGCCGCCACCTTCGCCTATCGCGAAGCGCTGTTCGCGCTGGCTGCGATCGAAGCGGAGCTGCTGCCGGCTGCGCAATGCTCGCGCCTGCCGCAGGTGCTGGACGAGGTGATGGTGGCGCAGCCGAAGTACTGGCAGTCCTACTACCAGGGCGATGACGCCACACTGCGCCTGCTGCGCAGCTACTCCTTCAGCGACCGCTGCCGCTATTACTGGGGCGAGCCGGCACTGGTGCAGGCCGTGCAGACCTTGTTCGCCAACCTGGAACAGCACGCACCGCCGCTGGTGCTGCTCAGCCAGTACCTGCCGGAGCAGTACCGGGCCGTGCGCGAAGGCGCCCTGGCCAACACGCCCACCGCACTGGTGCAGCACCGCATCGGCCTGTGCCTGGGCGAATATGCCCGCGCCTGCAGTGCCAACCAGGCCGGCCACCGCAAGCAGAAAGAAAGTTCGGCCACCTCCGTTCTTGCGAACGGCTAATCTCTACCTTTCCTGACGACACCGAGAGATGGCCATGCGCAACACCCGCTCCCGCCGGCAACAGATCCTGCAGCTGCTGATCGAGCACGGCTCGGTGCAGGTAGCCGATCTGGTCGAGCGCTTCGGCGTGTCGGCGGTGACCATCCGGGCCGACCTGACCCACTTCGAGTCGCAGGGCCTGGCCAACCGCACCCACGGCGGCGCCACCCTGGTGCGCACGCCGCCGCAGGAACAGGACATCCACGAGAAGGATGCGCTGAACCTGCCGCTGAAGGAGTCGATCGGTGCGCGCGCCGCGCGCCTGGTGCAGCCGGGCGACAACATCATCATCGATTCCGGCTCGACCACGATGACCCTGGCCCGCCATCTGCGCACACAGCGCGACGTGACGGTGATGACCAACGGCCTGAACATCGCCTGGGAACTGGCCAATGCACCCGGCATCAACGTGCTGCTGACCGGCGGACTGCTGCGCCAGCAGTCGCTGTCGCTGCAGGGCAGCCAGGCCGAAGCCAGCCTCAACTCGTACAGCTTCGACACCCTGTTCCTGGGCGTGGATGGCCTGGACCTGCAGTTCGGCCTGACCACCCACGACGAAGCCGAAGCCCGCCTCAACCACCGCATGGTCGAGCGCGCGCGCCGCATCGTGGTGCTGACCGATGCCTCCAAGTTCGGCCGCGTCAGCCTGCACCGCATCGCCCTGCTGGACCAGATCCATACCATCATCACCGACGCCGGCATCGACGACGCCACCCGCGAGGGGCTGCAGCGACTGGGCATCGAGGTGATCATCGCCGAGCCCACCGCATGACCGACACCCGCTCCCTGCAGGGCCGCATCCTCACCCCACTGGGTTGGCGGCGTGGCCACGTCCATTTCGATTCGCACGTGCGCCAGCTGCAGGTGGACGACCACAGCGGCGCTGACGATCTGCAGCTGCCGGTGATCCTGCCCGGCTTCATCGACCTGCATGTGCATGGCGCAGCCGGCGTGGACCTGATGCAGGGCGGCGACGTGGCGCGCACCATTGCCCGCACCCATCTGCGCTTCGGCACCACCACGCTGCTGGCCACCACCATGACCGCCGGCCTGGACGAAATCGAGCATGCGCTGCAGGGTGTGGCCGCCACCATGGCGGCGCCCGATGCCGAGGCGGCCTGCATCGTCGGCGTGCACTTGGAAGGGCCGTTCATCAGCCCGCAACGGCTGGGCGCGCAGCCCAACCGAACGATCGAAGCGACGCTGGCCCTGGTGCAGCAGCTGCATGCACTCGCCCCGATCCGGGTGATGACGCTGGCGCCGGAGATCGGCGAGCACACCGCGTTGATTCCCGCGCTTGCAGCGATGGGTATCCGTGTGCAGCTTGGCCACAGCGCCGGCACCTACGAAGAAGGCGTGGCCGCACTGCAGGCCGGCGCCTCCGGCTTCACCCACCTGTTCAACGGCATGACCGGCGTCGATCACTATCGCCCGGGCATCGCAGCGGCGGCGCTGGCGCACGCGCAGTACGCCGAGATCATTCCCGACCTGCAGCACATCCACCCCGGCGTGATCCGGCTGGCCGCACGCGCGATCCCGCGCCTGTATGCGGTGACCGACGCCACCGCTGCCACCGGCATGCCCGATGGCGAATACGCACTGGGCGAGCAGCGCGTACACAAGTGCGGCGGCTGCGTGCGCCTGGCGACCGGTTCGCTGGCCGGCAGCGCGCTGACCATGGACCAGGCGCTGCGCAACCTGGTGCAGGTGGGCCTGGAGCTGGCTGATGCCTCGCAACGCGTTTCCACCTTCCCGGCCGACTACCTCGGCCTGGGCGATCGCGGCCGCATCGCGCCCGACGCCCGCGCCGACCTGGTGGTGCTGGACGCCGAGCTGCGCCTGCAGCAGGTAGTGGTCGGCGGGCACGTGGTCGATTTGAACGCTGCAAGCGCCTGACGTGCCGCCCGTCCTGACGCCTGGAACACCTGACGTACCGCCGCTCCTTGACGCCGGAAATGCCTGACGCACCGCCTTTGTAGAGTCGAGCTTGCTCGACTGCTCTGCCGCGCCCTGCGCGGTCAGTCGAGCAAGCTCGACTCTACGAAAGCAATCCGCACCGAAACGCCTCCTGGGAATACGCCGATGACCGCAAGCACCGCCCCGCGCTGGCCCGTACGCTACCTGCTCTTCATCGGCGGCCTCGGCGGCCTGCTGTACGGCATCGACATCGGCATCATCGCCGGCGCCCTGCCCTATCTTGAAGCCACAGCCAGCCACGCCTGGCAGCTCAGCAGCCAGCAACTCGGTTTCGTCGTGGCGGCGGTACTGCTGGGCAGTGTGCTGTCCTCGCTGTTTGCCGGCATGGTGGCCGACCTGATCGGACGCCGCGGCGCGATGCTGCTGGCGGGCCTGCTGTTCACCGCGTCGATTCCGATCATGGCGCTGGCCTCGGGCTACACGCCGTTGCTGCTCGGCCGACTGCTGCAGGGCATCAGTGGTGGCCTGATCGGCGTGGTGATTCCGCTGTACCTGGCCGAAGTGCTCAGCCCCGAACGACGCGGGCGCGGTGCGGCGATGTTCCAGCTGCTGCTGACCATCGGCCTGGTACTGGCGGCGCTGATCGGCCTGTACCACGCACATGCAGTCGACGCCGCCGCTGAAGCCGTGCGCTCACTGCCGGTCGCGCAGCAGGCGCAGGAACTGTTCACGGTGAAGGACCACGCCTGGCGCACCATCTTCTGGACCTGCCTGGCGCCGGGCCTGCTGTTCTGCGCCGGCATCTTCTGGCTGTCCGAGTCGCCGCGCTGGCTGGTGCGCCGCGGCCGCATCGATGATGCGCGCCGCAGCCTGCAGCGCGTACTGCCCGCTTCGGAGGTGGAGCCGACGCTTGCACAGATCCAGGCGCCGGAATCGAGCAGCCGCGACGGCAAGCGCGACCCGCTGCTCAGCCGCCGCTACGTGGTGCCGTTCCTGCTCGCCTGCGTGGTGCTGGCCTGCACCCAGGCCACCGGCATCAACTCGGTGCTGGCCTACGCGGTGAACATCCTCAACCAGGCCGGCCTGTCCGGCTCGGTAGCGAACAGCGCCGACGTGGCGATCAAGCTGCTCAATGCGGTGATGACCGTGGTCGCGCTGCTGCTGGTCGATCGCAAGGGCCGCAAGTTCCTGCTGATGCTCGGCAGCGGCGGTATCTGCGTGGCCCTGCTGGCCGCCGCGACCCTGTTCTTCCAGGCCGAGCGCGGCCGCGCAGACGTGCAATCGCAGCTGCAGGCCGCGGTCAGCGGCGATGGCCTGCAGCTGGTGCTGGATGAAGCGCAGTGGCAGCGTCTGGGCGTGGGCATCGACAGCGAAGGCCGGCCACTGCAGCTGACCGTGTCGTACGCCTACGGCAATTTCACCAATGTGCGCGCCCTGCGCAGCGACAGCCTGACCGATCGCGAGCTGCGCATCGAGCGTGCCGGCACCGTGCAGCCGGACAGCGTGATCGGCGCGTTCTTCCGCAAACTGCACCTGAACCCGTTCGCCGACCCGGCCAAGGCCGCGCAGGCACCGTTGCGCATCGAGCAGGCCCGCATCGGCCCGGTGCCGCCGCCGGCACACGGCTGGGCCGTGGCCGCCTGCATCCTGGTATTCGTCGCGTTCTTCGCAGTCGGCCCCGGCGTCTGCGTGTGGCTGGCGCTGTCCGAACTGATGCCCAACCGCATCCGTTCCAACGGCATGAGCATCGCGCTGCTGATCAACCAGTTCGTGTCCACTACCATCGCCGCGATCTTCCTGCCCACGGTGGGCCACTACGGCTACGCCAGCATGTTCGTGTTCTGGGCGGCGTGCACCTTCGTGTTCTTCCTGGTGGCCGCGCTATGGCTGCCCGAGACCAAGGGCAAGTCGCTGGAGGAGATCGAAGCACGGTTTGCCGGCAAGCGGGGCTGATCGCGGCGTCGCGATTGCACAGCCCGTCTTCCGTAATCCTGTCGTGAACAGCCCGATCCGGGGCCGACAAGCGTGATGCATCCCGCAGGAATGGCGTAGCTCGCGGCAGCCGGCGGCGTCCTGCCCCAACAGTTCTCCCACTACAAAGGGAGATTCTGCATGGGCATGGATGCCGCTGGTGTCGCACTGGTCCGGGCAATCACGCTCGACGCCCGGCAACCACGCCTGTTGCGCCTGCAGGGGCTGCATGAAACGTGGGTCGTCGAACGCTTCGAAGGCACCGAGTCGGTGTGCGGCGACAACCGCCTGCAGATCGACTGCCTGGCCACCGACGCCTTCCTGGAACTGGAATCCTGGCTGGAGCAGCCGCTGACCCTGCAGCTGCGCCAGGCCGACGGCGCGCTGCGGCAGTGGCATGGCCTGTGCACCGAGGCCGCGCAGCTGGGCAGCGATGGTGGCCTGGCCCGCTACCGCCTGATCCTTGAACCCTGGACGGCGCTGCTGCGGCTGCGCCGCAATGCGGTGATCTTCCAGGACCAGGACACCCGCGCCATCTGCGAGCAGATCTTCACCGACTACCCGCAGGCGGTGTTCCGCTTCGACGTGCAGGCCGAACTGCCGGTCCGTGCGATCACCACCCAGTACCGCGAGACCGACTGGGCCTTCGTCACCCGCCTGCTGGCCGAAGCCGGCCTGGCCTGGCGCATCGAGCAGGCACAGGGCGATGAGGCCGCACACACGCTGGTGGTGTTCGAGCCGGGTGCCGAGCTGCCTGACCGCGGCACGTTCCGCTTCCACCGCGCCGACATGGCCGAGGCCCGCGATGGCATCACCGCCTTCGCCGAGCGCCAGCAGCTGGTGCCCAACGCCAGCAC
>NZ_JAPTFX010000110.1:0-16039 GCF_030985895.1 Stenotrophomonas sp. Sm6012
GGGCCGGCAGCGTCGTCAGCGCTGCTGCGCGGATGCTGGCCACGGGCTGCCAGTCAGCGGCGCCCGCCCAGGGCGTGGCCAGGGCCAGGGCGATGGCATAGAGAAATGTGACCCGGCGCATGGCGCCTCCTGTCGAGGGGATCTGGCCCAGCTGCGTGCAAGGCGCGTGCCAGAGGATCGGGATCGGGATCGGTAGAGTCGACTGTTAGTCGACTATCGCGCAGTCGACTAACAGTCGACTCTACAAATGCGGTGCGGGACACATGAGCGTCACGCCACCCTCAAGTTCCGGAGCTGCCGCGCCGATACAGCAGCCATGTCCCATGACCTGCTCAACCGGATCGACCAGCGGACCCGACTGGCCGGCCACAACCGCCTGGCGCTGCTGCTGTTCCGTCTCGGCGGACGTCAGCTTTTTGGCGTCAATGTCTTCAAGGTGCAGGAAGTCCTGCGCCGCCCGGAGCTGTTCCAGGTGCCCGGTCTGCCCAGCCAGTTCTCCGGCGTGGCCGACGTGCGGGGCCGCTCGGTGCCGGTGCTGGACCTGGGCCTGGCGATCGGACACCCCGAGCGTGAGCCCGATGCGGACACCTCGCCCGGCTACCTGGTCGTCACTGAATTCAACCGCTCGATCCAGGGCTTCCTGGTCAGTGGCGTGGAGCGCATCGTCAACATCGCGGTGGAAGACATCCACCCGCCGCCGGAGCTGGGCGCTGAATCGAGCTACCTGACCGCCGTGACCCGCTTCCAGGGCGAGCTGATCCAGGTGATCGACGTCGAAAGCGTGCTGGCCGACATTGCCCAGGTCCGCGGTGAAGCCGTGCTCGACCCGGCGATGGCGATGCCCTCCGATGGCCCGCAGCTGCAGGTGCTGGTGGTGGACGACTCGCGCGTGGCCCGCCAGCAGATCCGCAGCGTGCTTGACCAGCTGGGCGTGGGGGCGACCCTGCTGTCCGATGGCAAGCAGGCGCTGGACCACCTGCTGCAGATCCACGCCTCGGGCGAGAACCCGGCCGAACGCTACGCGATGGTGATCTCGGACATCGAGATGCCGGCCATGGACGGCTATACGCTGACGACGGAAATCCGGCGGCACCCGGGCCTGGCCGGCCTGTACGTGCTGCTGCACACCTCGCTGTCGGGCGTATTCAACAATGCGATGGTCGAGCGCGTGGGCGCCAACGCCTTCGTCGCCAAGTACTCGCCGCACGAGCTGGCCGACTTCGTGCTGGACCGCCTGCGCAAGGTCGCACTGGCGGCCTGACGGCCCGCCGATCCGGTAGTGCCGGCCGCTGGCCGGCAACCGCAGGCACATCTCAGAGCCGGCCAGCGGCCGGCACTCCCCTCCCCTGTTTGGCACACCGCTTGCAGCTTCCCGGGCAACGTTCCCGTGGGAGTGCACCGTGCGCAACCTGATTACCGACTACCTGGGCGTCCATGCCCAGGCCATGCCGTTGCGCGAACAGCGGATGAAGCTGATCGCCAGCAACCTCGGCAATGCCGACACGCCCGGCTACAAGGCCCAGGACCTGGACTTCGACGCCGCCCTGCGCCACGCCCAGGGGCAGGATGCCAATGGCCTGATGGCCACCACCCACGAGCAGCACTACGAAATCAGTAGTGGCCTGAATCCGTTCCAGATCGCGCGCGAAGGCGTGCAGCCCAGCCTGGACGGCAACACCGTCGATCCCGATGCCGAGCGCGCCGCCTATGGCCGCGCTGCGCTCGAGTACCGCGCCTCGCTCAGCTTCGTCGAGAGCAAGGTGCGTTCCATGCTGACCGCGATCACGGGGCAATAAGCCATGAGCAACCTGCCGATCTTCGACATCGCCGGCTCCGCGCTGCAGGCGCAGTCGGTGCGCATGAGCACCATCGCCTCCAACCTCTCCAACGCCGACACCGTCGCCGGTTCCGCCGACGCCGTGTACAAGCCGCTGGAGCCGATCTTCCAGGCCGTCACCAGCAAGAACGATCCGAACATCACGTCGGTGAAGGTGAAGGAGATCACCCAGAGCGAGGCGGCGCCGATCAAGCGCTACGAGCCCGGCCATCCGCTGGCCGACGCCGACGGCTACATCTACCAGCCCGATGTCGATCCGGTGGCGCAGATGGTCAACCTGATCTCGACCTCGCGCAATTACCAGGCCGGCGTGGAGATGTTGACCACGGCCAAGGAACTGGCGCTGGCCACCCTGACCATGGGCCGCTGAGGCCCGAAGTACCGGATACCGCCATGACCACCACCGTCAACAACCAGACCAACCAGGACGTCTACGCCGCGCTCGGCCTGAACGCTCCGAACAGCAACGCCACGAAAAAGAAGAACACGCTGGACCAGGCCGATTTCCTGCGGCTGATGACCGAACAGCTGCAGCACCAGGATCCGCTGAAGCCGATGGACAACACGCAGATGGTCGCGCAGATGGCGCAGATGTCGACCGTGCAGGGCATCACCGATCTGAACAAGACGGTGAAGGGCTTCCAGGAGTCGATGGCCAGCGACCAGGTGCTGCGTGGTGCGGCGCTGGTCGGCCACCAGGTGCTGGTGCCGTCGGAAAAGCTGGTGCTGGAGAAGGAAGGCAGTGTTGAAGGCACGGTCGCCGCACCCTCGGCCGGCATCATCACCGTGGACATCACCGATGCCAACGGCACCAAGGTCACCTCGCTGAGCGTGGAGGCCAAGGCTGCCGGCGAAACCGCCTTCAAGTGGGACGGCAAGGACGCCAACGGCAAGCGCATGGAACCCGGCAAGTACAGCGTGGTGGCCAACCACGTCGACACCGCCGGCAAGAGCACCAAGCTGTCCACCTACGTGCAGGCCCCGGTGGAAAGCGTGACCGTCGGTTCCGACGGCCTGTACCTGAATCTCAAGGGCCTGGGCACGGCCCCGATCGACTACGTGCTCCGCGTCAGCTGAGCCGCACATCCCGCACTTACCAGGAGCATCCCATGGGCTTCAATGTCTCGCTGTCCGGCATCAATGCCGCCAACTCCGACCTGAGCGTCACTGCCAACAACGTCGCCAACGTCAACACCACCGGATTCAAGGAGTCGCGCGCCGAATTCGCCGACCTGTTCTCGGCCACCGGCTACGGCCTGTCGAAGAACGCCGTGGGTTCGGGCGTGCGCGTCTCCAACGTTGCCCAGCAGTTCAAGCAGGGCCACAACGAACAGACCGGCCGCAGCCTGGACATGGCCATCTCCGGTGAGGGCTTCTTCACCATGAACATGAACGGCACCCGCGTGTATTCGCGCGCCGGCAATTTCCAGACCGATGCCTCCGGCTTCGTGGTCAATCCGCAGGGCGCGCGCCTGCAGGTGTTCGCACCGAATGCCGATGGCACCAACTTCGATTCCGGCCGCATCGTCGACCTGCAGCTGCTGACCACCGACAGCGCGCCCAAGCAGACCAGCGAAGTGAAGGTCGGCTTCACCCTGCCGGCCAACGCCAAGCCGCCGACCGTCGCCACCTTCGACCCGACCGACTCCAACACCTACAACCACTCCAGCGGCGGCATCACCGTGTACGACTCGCTGGGCGTGAGCCATATCCAGGTCTCGTACTTCGTCAAGGGGGCCAACCCCAATGAGTGGACCGTTCGCAATTACGTGGACGGCCAGCCGGCCGGCACGCCGACCCCGGTCACCTTCGACAACAGCGGCAAGCTCACCGCACCGACGGACGGCAAGGTCAGCCTCGGCACCTTCACCCCCAACACCGGCGCCGGCCAGTTGAACATGACGCTGGATATCACCGGCTCGACCCAGTACGGCGAGAAGTTCGCCCTGCGCAACACCCAGCAGGACGGCTATGCCGCCGGCAAGCTCAACGAGATCACCGTGTCGGAGACCGGCGTGGTCTACGCACGTTACTCCAACGGTGCCGACAAGCCGCTGGGCCAGGTCGCGCTGACCACCTTCAACAACCCGCAGGGGCTGGAGTCGAAGGGCAACAACCTGTGGGTGGATACCTTCAGCTCGGGCACGCCGCGTACCGGCATGCCGGACACCTCCAACCTCGGCAAGATCCAGGCCGGTTCGCTGGAAGCATCCACCGTCGACCTCACCGAGCAGCTGGTCAACATGATCACCGCGCAGCGCAACTTCCAGGCCAACGCGCAGATGATCACCACCCAGGACCAGATCACCCAGACCGTCATCAACATCCGTTGATGAGCTGCTGACCCTGCTACGGAACTCCCCGCATGGATAAAGCCCTTTACGTGGCGATGACCGGTGCCCGCGCCTCCCTGCAGGCGCAGGGTACGCTCAGCCACAACCTCGCCAACTCGGACACCCCCGGCTTCAAGGAAGCGCTGGCCAACACCGAAGCCTTCCCGATCCGCGGCCCGGGCTTTGCCTCGCGGGTGGATGCGCTGCACGTCGACGCCGGCTTCAACCGCCGGCCCGGCGCGCAGCACATCACCGGCAAGCCGCTGGACCTTGCGCTGCAGACCGGCACCTGGCTGGCCGTGCAGTCCAGCGATGGCAGCGAAGCCTACACGCGCGGCGCCGCGCTGTCGGTCACGCCGAACGGCCAGCTGGTGACCTCCAGCGGCCGCCCGGTGCTGGATGACAACAACAATCCGATCGCCATCCCGCCCTACCAGGCGATGGAGATCGGCGCCGACGGCACGATCTCGATCATCCCGCAAGGCGAAGGCCCGCAGACCATGGCCCAGGTCGGCCGGATCAAGGTGGTGGAGGCACCGGACGAGCGCCTCGAGCGCGGTCTCGATGGCCTGTTCCGCAACACCGACCCACAACAGCCGTTCGCACCCGCGCAGGGCACCGCCGTGCACAGCGGCCAGCTGGAAGGCAGCAACGTCGATGCCGCCGGCGCACTGGTGCAGATGATCCAGCTGCAGCGCCAGTACGAAATGCAGGTGCAGGTGATCAAGCACGGCGACGACAACGCGCGCAGCGCCAACAGCCTGCTGCGACTGGGCAGCTGACGGAATTCCGGCGCCGCCCGTGCGCGGCGCTGGCACACCGCTTGCAGACCCGCTACCAAGGGCCGCATCGCGCGGCCGGTTCCACCAGACAGGACACCGAAGATGAACCAGGCATTGTGGATCGCGAAAACCGGACTGGATGCGCAGCAGATGCGCATGTCGGTGGTTTCCAACAACCTCGCCAACACCAACACCACCGGCTTCAAGCAGGACCGTGCCAGTTTCGAAGACCTGCTGTACCAGCAGGTGCGCCAGCCCGGCGGTTCCTCGTCGGCGCAGACGCAGCTGCCGACCGGCCTGCAGCTGGGTACCGGCGTGCGCGTGGTGGCCACCGCCAAGAACTTCGAACAGGGTGGCCAGCAGCAGACCGGCCGCGCCCTGGACGTGATGGTCAACGGCCGCGGTTTCTTCGAGGTGCAGATGCCCGACGGCAGCTCGGCCTACACCCGTGATGGATCGTTCAAGATCAACCAGGACAGCGAGCTGGTCACCAACAGCGGCTATCCGGTGCAGCCGGGCATCCAGATTCCCGAAGGCGCGCAGTCGGTGACCATCGGTACCGACGGCACCATCAGCGTGAAGATGGCCGACGGCGCCGCCTCGGTGGAAGTGGGCGCGTTGACCCTGACCGACTTCGTCAATCCGGCCGGCCTGCAGGCCCGCGGCGAGAACCTGTTCCTGGAGACCACCGCCTCCGGCCCGGCACAGAACGGCAACCCTGGCCTCAACGGCCTCGGCACCGTGGTGCAGGGCGCGCTGGAAGGCAGCAACGTCAACG
Source organism: Stenotrophomonas sp. Sm6012 (assembly GCF_030985895.1). Classification (NCBI taxonomy): domain Bacteria; kingdom Pseudomonadati; phylum Pseudomonadota; class Gammaproteobacteria; order Lysobacterales; family Lysobacteraceae; genus Stenotrophomonas; species Stenotrophomonas sp. Sm6012. Next base: position 5,731 of record NZ_JAPTFX010000110.1, read on the forward strand.
TGGTGGAAGAGCTGGTGTCGATGATCGAAACCCAGCGCGCCTACGAAATGAACGCCAAGGCGATCTCCACCACCGATTCGATGCTCGGCTATCTCAACAACAAGCTCTGACCGGCCCAACCGGGAAACCGCCATGTCGCCCATTTCCACCTTCGCCCGCACTGCCCTCGCCTGCGCCGTGGCCGCCCTGCTCGGTGGCTGCGTGATCGCCGGCGACGTGCGCCCCTACGCGGCGATGGCGCCGATCCAGCCGATCATGCCGCCGCAGGCCGCGCCGACCGCCGGTGCGATCTACGCTGCCGGCCCGACCCTGCAGCTGTATTCGGACCGTCGCGCACGCGATGTCGGCGACCTGCTGACCATCACCCTGCTGGAAAACACCACCGCGCAGACCAGTGCCAACACCGCCACCAACAAGGAGTCGAACCTCAACCTGGGGACGCCCTCGATCCTCGGTGCGCCGGTCACGCTGGGCGGCAAGGACATCCTCAGCGCGTCGGCCACCGGCAAGCGTGATTTCACCGGCAAGGGCAACAGCGCGCAGAGCAACCGGCTGCAGGGCAGCGTCACGGTCACCGTGGTGCAGCGCCTGCCCAACGGCAATCTGGTCGTGCAGGGGCAGAAGAACCTGCGGCTGAACCAGGGCGACGAACTGGTGCAGGTGCAGGGCATCGTGCGCCCCGGTGACATCAGCCAGGACAACACCATTCCGTCCAGCCGCGTGGCCGAAGCCCGCATCGTCTACGGCGGACGCGGCCCGGTCGCGCAGTCCAACGCGATGGGCTGGTTGAGCCGCTTCTTCAACTCCGGCCTGACGCCGTTCTGAGTATGGCCATGAAAGCTCTCTTCTCTTCCACGTGGCAGCGACGCATCGCGTCGCTCTACGGATCATTCTTCCTTCTGCTGGCAATGGCTGCGCCGGCCAGCGCCGAGCGCATCAAGGACCTGGCCCAGGTCGGCGGCGTGCGCGGCAATGCGCTGGTGGGTTATGGACTGGTGGTGGGCCTGGATGGCAGCGGTGACCGCACCAGCCAGGCACCGTTCACCGTGCAGAGCCTGAAGAACCTGCTCGGCGAGCTCGGCGTCAACGTGCCGCCGAACGTCAACCCGCAGCTGAAGAACGTGGCGGCGGTGGCGATCCATGCCGAACTGCCGCCGTTCGCCAAGCCGGGCCAGCCGATCGACATCACCGTGTCCTCGATCGGCAATGCGGTGTCGCTGCGTGGCGGCTCGCTGCTGATGGCTCCGCTGCGCGGTGCCGATGGCCAGATCTACGCGATCGCCCAGGGCAACCTGATCGTCGGCGGCTTCGGTGCGCAGGGCAAGGACGGTTCCCGCGTCTCGGTGAACGTGCCCAGCGTCGGCCGCATTCCCAACGGCGCCACCGTTGAACGTGCCCTGCCCGATCCGCTCGCCAATGGCGGCGACATCACCCTGAACCTGCACAACAACGATTTCACCACCGTCTCGCGCATGGTCGCTGCACTCAACAACGCCTTCGGCGAGGGCGCGGCGCGTGCCGTCGATGGTGTGACCGTGGCGGTCACCGCACCCACCGATCCCGGCGCGCGCATCGGCCTGCTGGCACGCATCGAGAACCTGGAGCTGACCCCGGGCAGCGCGCCGGCCAAGGTGGTGGTCAATTCGCGCACCGGCACCGTGGTCATCGGCCAGCAGGTACGGGTCGGCCCGGCCGCGATCTCGCATGGTTCGCTGACCGTGACGATCCAGGAAAACACCAACGTCAGCCAGCCCAACGCCCTGTCCGGCGGCCGCACCGTGGCCAGCCCACAGTCGACCATCACCGCCACCAACGACGGCAGCCGCATGTTCAAGTTCAGCGGCGGCACCACCCTGGACGAAATCGTGCACGCGGTGAACGCCGTGGGCGCGGCGCCGGGCGATCTCATCGCGATCCTGGAAGCCCTGAAGCAGGCCGGCGCACTGAGTGCCGAGCTCGAGGTGATCTGACATGCGCATCAATCCCGCATTCGATCTGCACCCGGCGCAACAGAACGACCCGGCCAAGATCGACAAGGTCGCGCGCCAGCTGGAAGGCCAGTTCGCGCAGATGCTGGTCAAGAGCATGCGTGACGCCAGCTTCGGCGATTCGCTGTTCCCCGGCGAGAACAAGATGTTCCGCGACATGTACGACCAGAAGATTGCCGAGGCGATGACACGCGGCAAGGGCCTGGGCCTGTCGGGCATGATCAGCCGCCAGCTGTCCGGCCAGGCCGCCGACGGCCCGGCGCTGGATACCCGCGTGGACCCGGCCAAGGCCAGCCGCGCCTACCAGCTGAACGCACCGGCCAGGCCGGCACCGTCGCTGCCATTGGAGGACGGCAGCCAGACCGTGCGCCTGCTGCAGCAGATGGCGGCCGGCGCACAGTCGGGCGCACAGGCCGCGGTGGCACCGATGGAGCAGGCACTGGACCTGATTGCCGGCCGCGAGAGCAGCAGCATGCACCGCTCGCTCGGCACCGACGATCCCTACATCGGCAGCCTGAAGGGCGATGACTGGGCGGCCGGCAACGACCAGTGGGCGGCGACCGCCAGCAATCGCGGCACCGCGATCAGCCCGGCCGATGCCCTGGCCACCCGTACGGCCGTGGCGCAGCTGGGCGAGCACACCCCGGAGGGCTTCGTTGCCAGCATCTGGCAGCACGCACAAAGCGCGGCCAAGGAGCTTGGCGTGGATGCCCGTGCCCTGGTCGCCCAGGCCGCGCTGGAGACCGGCTGGGGCAAGCGCCACATCAAGCATGCCGACGGCAGCACCTCGCACAACCTGTTCGGCATCAAGGCCAATGGCTGGAACGGCCAGCGTGCCGTGGCCGGTACCCATGAATATGTCGATGGCGTGCGCCGCAACGAGACCGCCAGCTTCCGCGCCTACAGCTCGCCGGCCGAGAGCTTCGCCGACTACGTGCGCCTGTTGAAGACCAGCCCGCGCTACCAGCAGGCGCTGCAGGCCGGCACCGACGTGCAGGGCTTCGCGCGCGGCCTGCAGCGTGCCGGCTATGCCACCGACCCACGCTACGCCGCCAAGATCGCCGCGATCGCCGGCGGCCCGACCATCGAGCGCGCCGTCAGCGCCGTGGCCGACGCCGGCACGCGCCTTGGCCAGACCTTCGCCAGCACCGCAACCGCGGCGCTGGGTATCACTCGTCGTTGAGGAACCCCATGTCCAGCGTACTTTCCACCGGTACCGGTGCCCTGCTCGCCTTCCAGCGTGCGTTGGCGACCACCAGCCACAACGTGGCCAACCTCAATACCCCGGGTTACAGCCGGCAGAAGGTCAACTTCGCCACCGCTGATCCGCAGAACTACGGCTATGGCACGGTCGGCAACGGCACCCGCATCACCGACATCCGCCGCACCGCCGACCAGCTGGCGATCTCGCGCCTGCTCGACAGCAGCGGCGAGCTGGCACGCCTGAAGCAGCTTTCCGGCATGGCCGACCGGGTCAACTCGCTGTTCTCGGAAGGCGCGACCAACATCGCCGGCGTCTGGTCGAACTTCTTCGACTCGGTCAGCGGCCTGTCCTCCAATGCCTCCGGCACCGCCGACCGGCAGAACATGCTCGACGGCGGCAAGGCCCTGGCCAATCGCTTCGTGCAGCTCAACACGCACCTGAACAACCTCAATGGCGAGGTCAACAACGGCCTGCTGGCCGGTGCCACCGAGGTCAACCGCCTGGCGCAGGAGATCGCGCAGATCAACGGCGCCATCGGCACCAACATCGCCAACGCCGCGCCGGACCTGCTTGATCGCCGCGACCAGCTGATCACCCAGCTGATCGGCTACACCGGCGGTACGGCGGTGATCCAGGACGGCGGCATCATGAATGTCTACACCGCCGGCGGCAACGCATTGGTGGTGGGCACCACGGCGACCAAGGTCACCACCGTGGCCGACCCCTACCAGCCCGAGCGCCTGCAGCTGGCGCTGGAGACCCAGGGCAACACGATCCGGCTTGACGCAAAGGCCGTCGGTGGCCAGATCGGCGGCCTGCTGGAGTTCCGCGACACGGTGCTGACCCCGGCCCAGGCCGAACTGGGCAAGCTGGCCGTCGGCCTGGCCGAGACCTTCAACCAGACCCATCACCAGGGTGTGGACATGTATGGCCAGCTGGGCGGTGATTTCTTCAACATCGGCAATCCGCGCGTCACCGCCAACAATGCCAACACCGGCACGGCCAGCCTCAGCGCCACCTATGGCGACCTGGGCAAGCTGGACGCGCAGAACGTGGTGCTGCAGTTCGATGGCACCCAGTGGAAGGCCAGCCGCGCCGACACCGGCGCCAACGTGCCGCTGACCGGTACCGGCACCGCCACCGATCCGCTGGTGATCAATGGCGTCAAGCTGGTGGTCGGCGGTACCCCGGCTGCCAATGATCGATTCCTGCTGCAGCCCACCGCAGGCGTGGCCGGCAGCATGGAAGTGGCGATCACCGATCCCTCGCGCATCGCCGCCGCGGCGGCGGTGAAGGGTGCTGCCGCCACGTCCAACACCGGCACCGGCAAGCTGAGCGGGGTCACCGTCAGCGATTCGACCAATGCCAACCTGCGCAATCCGGCCGCGATCGTGTTCACCTCGGCCACCACCTACACCATCGATGGTGGCCCGCCGCAGACCTACACCCCGGGCCAGACCATCAGCGCCAATGGCTGGAGCTTCGTGCTGGACGGTGCGCCGAAGGTCGGCGACACCTTCAACATCACCCCGACCCCGGCCGGCTCGTCGGACAACAGCAATGCCTCCCGGCTGGCCAAGGTGGAGAGTGCCAAGGCGTTCAACAGCGGCACGGTCACTCTGAACGGTGCACTGGGCGGGCTGACCACCCAGGTCGGTGCCGCGGCCCGCTCGGCCGAGTACTCGCTGGAAGCGCAGCTGGTGATCAACGACAAGGCGCAGGAAGCGCGCGATGAAGTGTCCGGCGTCAACCTGGACGAGGAAGCGGCCGACATGCTGCGCCTGCAGCAGGCCTATCAGGCCGCCTCGCAGCTGATTTCCACCGCCGACAGCATGTTCCAGACCATCCTGGGAGCCGTCCGCCGATGAGCAGCCGCATCTCCACCAGCATGATGTTCAACCAGTCCGTGTCGCTGATGATGGCCAAGCAGGCCAAGCTCAGCCACCTGGAGCAGCAGATCGCCACCGGCAGCAAGATCGTCAGCGCCAAGGACGATCCGGTTGCCGCCGGTGCCGCAGTCGGTCTTGACCGCAGCCTGGCCGCGCTTGACCGCATGAAGCTCAATGCCGGCAACGTGCAGAACCGGCTGGGCGTGCAGGAAAACACCCTGGCCCAGGTCAACGACCTGATGGCGCGCGTCAATGATCTGACCATCCAGGCCAGCAATCCGGCGCTGAGTGCGCCGGACAAGAAGACCCTGATCACCGAGCTGAACCAGATCCGCGATGGCCTGCTGTCGCTGGCCAACGCCGACGATGGTACCGGCCGCTATGTGTTCGGCGGCACCAACGACGGTGACCCGCCGTTTGCCAAGATCAACGGCAAGGTGGTCTACCGCGGCGACCAGACCCAGCGCCAGATCGAGGTCGGCCCGGATACCTACGTGCGCGATGCGCTGCCCGGCAGCGAGATCTTCATGCGCATCCCCACCGGCGATGGCTTTGTCGATGGCGGCGCGGCGGCTGGCAACACCGGCAACGGCGTGCTGACCAACATCACCCGCGACGGCAGTGACAGCTGGAACGGACAGTCCTTCAGCATCCGCTTCACCGCTGCCGACCAGTACCAGGTGCTGGATGGCGCGGGCAATGTCACCGGTACCGGCACCTACAAGGCCGGTGACAACGTGGAAGTGAACGGGGTGCGGTTGCAGATCACCGGTGCGCCCGCTGCGGGTGACAGCTTCAACGTCACGCCTGCGAGCAGCCGCGACATCTTCGACACCATGGACAAGCTGATCGCCGCGCTGGATGCCGACACCGGTACCACCGCGAAGATGTCCGCGCAGCAGAACGAACTGCAGAGTGCCCTGCGCGACGTGGCACGCGCCTCCGAACGCATGATCGATTCGCGTGCCGCAGGCGGCGCACAGCTGAAGGCATTGGACAACGCCGCGGACATGCGCGAGGCCAACGGCGTGACCCTGAAGACCACGCTGTCGCAGATGCGTGATCTGGACTATGCCGATGCATTGAGCCAGTACCAGCTGCAGAGCACCGCGCTGCAGGCGGCACAGACGATCTTCTCGCAGATGCAGTCGATGTCGTTGTTCAACAAGATCCGCTGACGCTTCCCTCGGGTCACCCCTGAAAGGCCGCGATGCCCTGCATCGCGGCCTTTTTCGTTTCTGCGCCGGGCACCACGCCCGCTGCGGCGGAATGCCCGTGATTACCCATCAAGGCCGGCGCTGGCCCGCCGATACCTTCATCAGCGCTGGTCGGGCCTGCCCCGACCGCCCCTTTCCGGGATCGCCTTCATGCCCTTCCAGGGCTGAAAAGCCCGGGAAAAACAGCCTCCAGCACCGAATCACGGCTCCAGCGGAATTCACGGCTAAAGGTTGTTGACAAAGCGCCGTTATTCATTTGGCAACAGCGAAGCACACAGCCACACAAAAAAACCGGCGGCGCTTCGTTTCATTCACCAACGGGTTCCATATAAGAGGAGACGACCCCATGGCACAGGTAATCAACACCAATACGATGTCGCTCAACGCTCAGCGCAACCTGAGCACCAGCGGCAGCTCGCTCGCTACCACCATCCAGCGCCTCTCGTCCGGCCTGCGCATCAACAGCGCGAAGGACGACGCGGCCGGCCTGGCCATCAGCGAGCGCTTCACCACCCAGATCCGTGGTCTGGACGTGGCCATCCGCAACGCCAACGACGGTATCTCGCTGGCCCAGGTCGCCGAGGGTTCGCTGAGCGAAGTCGGCAACAACCTGCAGCGCATCCGCGAACTGGCGGTGCAGTCCTCCAACGCCACCAACTCGGCCAGCGACCGCAAGGCCCTGCAGGCCGAAGTAACCCAGCTGGTCTCGGAAGTGGACCGCGTCGCCAAGCAGGCCGATTTCAACGGCACCAAGCTGCTGGACGGCTCTTTCACCAGCCAGCTGTTCCAGGTCGGTGCCAACGCCGGCCAGGCCATCGCCATCAACAGCGTGGTCAACGCCAAGGCCGATTCGCTGGGCGCCGCCTCCTTCGCCAACGGCTACACCGGCACCGCGCTGGCGACCGACAAGGCCACCGCCGACACCACCTACTCCGGCCTGCAGATCTCGGTCACCCCGCCGGGCGGCACCGCCACCACGATCACCGTCAACGACTTCACCGTGAAGGCGGGCGAGTCGATCACTTCGGCCACCTCCGCCGCGATCAACAACAAGCTGGGCGAAACCGGCGTCATGGCCTCGGTCAATGCCGGCGTGATCAGCCTGGCTTCGGTCAAGGACGGCCAGACCTTCACCCTGGGCGTCAGCGCCGCCACCCCGCCGACCGGCGCCACCGCCGCGACGATCGCCGGCCTCGGCCTGACCGAGACCAGCACCAATGGCGGCACGCTCACCGGCACCTCGGCCAGCTTCGTCAAGGACCTGAACGTCACCACGGCCGAAGGCGCGCAGAAGGCGCTGTCGATCGTCGACAAGGCCCTGGAATCGGTCAACAGCGTCCGCGCCGACCTCGGCGCGATCCAGAACCGCTTCACCTCGGTGGTAGCCAACCTGCAGACCTCCTCGGAGAACCTGTCGGCCTCGCGCAGCCGTATCCGCGATACCGACTTCGCCAAGGAAACCGCCGAGCTGACCCGCACCCAGATCCTGCAGCAGGCCGGTACGGCCATGCTGGCCCAGGCCAACCAGGTACCGCAGAACGTGCTCAGCCTGTTGCAGCGCTGACATGAGCCGCCCCCGGGGCACGTCGGGGGCGTCTAACCCAACTCACGTGCAACCGCTCAAGGACCTCTCCTCATGGCACAAGTCATCAACACCAATACGATGTCGTTGAATGCTCAGCGTAACCTGAGCACCAGCGGCAGCTCGCTGGCCACCACCATCCAGCGCCTGTCCTCCGGTTCGCGCATCAACAGCGCCAAGGACGACGCCGCCGGTCTGGCGATCTCCGAGCGCTTCGGCACTCAGATCCGCGGCACCGACGTCGCCATCCGCAATGCCAACGACGGTATCTCGCTGGCCCAGGTCGCCGAAGGTTCGCTGACCGAAATCGGCAACAACCTGCAGCGCGTCCGCGAGCTGTCGGTGCAGGCGTCCAACGCCACCAACTCGGCCAGCGACCGCAAGGCGCTGCAGGCCGAAGTGACCCAGCTGGTCTCGGAAATCGACCGCGTCGCCAAGCAGTCGGACTTCAACGGCACCAAGCTGCTGGACGGCACGTTCTCCAGCCAGCTGTTCCAGGTCGGCGCCAATGCCGGCCAGGCCATCGCCATCGACAAGACCATCGATGCCAAGGCCAACGCCCTGGGTGGTGCACAGTTCTCCAGCGGTACCGCAACCGCAATCACCGGTACCGCTGACACTGACACCGCAGTGGGTGCGTTCACCATCACCGACAGCAAGGGCACCGTCTTCAACTTCGGCGCCATGACGGTCAAGAGCGTCGGTGACGCTGCCGCCAACACCGCTGCAAACGGCAAGGCCGTCGTTGCCGCCATCAATGCGAAAATCGGCGAAACCGGCGTGCTGGCCGAAACCGATGCCGCCGGCGCACTGACCCTGACCTCGGTCAAGGACAGCGTGAACAACGCGGGCGCTTTCACTGCCATCGGCAGCTCGCTGGCCGGCTTCGCCGCAGCAACCCCGGTCCCGGGCAAGCAGTTCGCCGACAAGATCGACGTGTCCACCGTGAAGGGCGCGCAGCAGGCGATGGAAGTGGTCGACAAGGCCCTGGGCGCGATCAACAGCACCCGTGCCGACCTCGGTGCGATCCAGAACCGCTTCACCTCGGTGGTGGCCAACCTGCAGACCTCGTCGGAAAACCTGTCGGCGTCGCGCAGCCGCATCAAGGACACCGACTTCGCCAAGGAAACCGCCGAGCTGACCCGCACCCAGATCCTGCAGCAGGCCGGTACGGCCATGCTGGCCCAGGCCAACCAGGTGCCGCAGGGCGTGCTCAGCCTGCTGCAGCGCTGACATGAGCCGCCCCCGGGGCACGTCGGGGGCGTCTAACCCAACTCACGTGCAACCGCTCAAGGACCTCTCCCCATGGCACAAGTCATCAACACCAACACCATGTCCCTGAATGCTCAGCGCAACCTGAGCACCAGTGGCAGCTCGCTGGCCACCACCATCCAGCGCCTGTCCTCCGGTTCGCGCATCAACAGCGCCAAGGACGACGCCGCCGGCCTGGCGATCTCCGAGCGCTTCGGCACCCAGATCCGCGGTACCGACGTTGCCATCCGCAATGCCAACGACGGCATCTCGCTGGCCCAGGTCGCCGAAGGTTCGCTGACCGAAATCGGCAACAACCTGCAGCGCGTCCGCGAGCTGTCGGTGCAGGCGTCCAACGCCACCAACTCGGCCAGCGACCGCAAGGCGCTGCAGGCCGAAGTGACCCAGCTGGTCTCGGAAATCGACCGCGTCGCCAAGCAGTCGGACTTCAACGGCACCAAGCTGCTGGACGGCTCGTTCTCCAGCCAGCTGTTCCAGGTTGGCGCCAACGCTGGCCAGTCGATCGCCATCGACAAGACCATCGATGCAAAGACCAATGCCCTGGGCGGCGCACAGTTCGTCACCGGCACGATTGCCGCCACGGTCGTCACCCCCGACGCGGACGGCAAGGTCAGCGTCGCGGCATTCAGCCTGGGCAGCGCACAGGGTACCGTCAAGTTCGACAAGCTGGACCTGACCGAGACCACCGCTGCCAAGGCCGGCCAGGCACTGGCTACCCACATCAACGCAAAGATCGGTGAAACCGGTGTCCTCGCAGAGGCCAACGCAACTACCGGCGAGATCACCTTGACCTCGGTCAAGGACAGCGTCGACAAGACCGGTGCACTGGTGCAGCTGTCGGGTACCGACATCGCCGTCACTGGCAACGCGACGGTTCCTTCCAAGCAGTTCGCCGACAAGATCGACGTGTCCACCGTGAAGGGTGCACAGCAGGCAATGGAAGTGGTCGACAAGGCCCTGGGCGCGATCAACAGCACCCGCGCCGACCTCGGTGCGATCCAGAACCGCTTCACCTCGGTCGTGGCCAACCTGCAGACCTCGTCGGAAAACCTGTCGGCGTCGCGCAGCCGCATCAAGGACACCGACTTCGCCAAGGAAACCGCCGAGCTGACCCGCACCCAGATCCTGCAGCAGGCCGGTACGGCCATGCTGGCCCA
>NZ_JAPTFX010000111.1:0-16024 GCF_030985895.1 Stenotrophomonas sp. Sm6012
TCTTTACCACTACCTTGGAGAGAGAGTCAGGACGTGGGTTCGGGGGGCGTGCGCCGGGTCAATGGACCCCGCGCACCGCCAACGTGAGGGCCAGGATGCTGAGGATCACGGCGATGGTGCCATCCAGCACGCGCCAGGTACTGGGCTTGGTGAACAGCGGCGCAAGCAGGCGCGCGCCCAGGCCCTGTGCGGTCAACCACATGCAGCTGGCGGTGACCACGCCGGCGGCGAACGCCATGCGGGCATTGCCGAAGTTCTCGGCAATCGAGCCGATCACCATCATGTCCAGCCAGAAATGCGGGTTGATCAGCGAGAAACCGACCGCGGCCATCAGTACGGCACGGCGGCTGCCGTCATCGCTGTCAGCCTCGCCCATGCCGCCGCCACCGGCAATCGCACGGCGCGCCGACTTCATCGCATACCAGGCCAGGAATGCCACGCCGGTCCACAGCACGGCGGTGGTCAGCCACGGCAGCGCCGAGGTAAGCGTGCGCAGGCCGGCCACGCTGGCGAAGATGAAGATGGCATCGATGGCCGCGCAGGTGGCGACCACCGGCACGATGTGCTTGCGCAGGATGCCCTGGCGCAGAATGAAGGCGCTCTGGGCCCCGACCACGGCGAACAGGCCGATGCCGGTAGCTGCACCAGAGAACCAGGCACCGAGGCCGGTGCTGGCGGAGATGACCGAGAACATGGGATGGACTGCCTTGTATTGCTTGGGGGGACGGTGCCTCGCGAAGGCGGACAGCACCGGAACGGGCGCCATTGTCGCGCCGCAACATGAAAAAGACGAGCTAAACTTCCTAAACCAACATTAGCGGAACTTAATTCGATGCGTATCGACCATGCCCAGCTTCGCGCCCTGGCCGCGGTGATCCGCGAAGGCAGCTTCGACCGCGCCGCACAGTCGCTGAATGTCACCCCTTCGGCCATCTCGCAGCGGGTCAAGGCGCTGGAGGACCGGGTCGGTCGCCTGCTGGTCAAGCGCGGCACTCCGGCCACCGCCACCGCCGAGGGCCAGGTGCTGGTGCAGCTGGCCGAGCAGACCGCCCTGCTCGAACACGACGCGCTGCACCGGATGGGCCTGGCCGACGAGGACCTGCCCCAGGCCAGCATTCCGGTGGCGGTGAACCACGACAGCCTGGAGACCTGGTTCCCGCAGGCCGCCTCGCAGTTCGCGCAGAGCACCGGCACCACCCTGGACCTGCGCGTGGAGGACCAGGACCACACCGTGGAACTGCTGCGCCAGGGCACCGTGCTGGGCGCGGTGACCACCCTGGACGAGCCGGTGCAGGGCTGCCAGATCCACGCGCTGGGCAGCATCCGCTACGCCGCGACCTGCACCCCGGAGTTCCGCGAGCGCCACTTCGCCAAGGGCGTGACCGCGCAGGCACTGGCGCAGGCGCCGGTGCTGGTGTTCAACCGCAAGGATGAGATGCAGTCGCGCTTTGCCCGGCGCATGGCCGGCGACGACCTGCCGAGCACCGCGCCGACCTGGTGGATTCCCTCCACCCGCGCCTTCGTGCAGGCCAACCTGGGCGGCATGGGCTGGACCATGAACCCGCTGCCGCTGGTCAAGCGGCACCTGGACGCCGGCCGCCTGGTCTACGTGCGGCAGCGCGCGTGGGAAGACGTGCCGCTGTACTGGCAGCACTGGAAGGGTGACGTGCAGACCATGGCGCTGCTGACCCGCGCGGTGCTGGACGCGTCCTCGGCGCTGATCCGGCGCAAGCGCTGAGCGGCGCTCCATGCAATCTCCACGCGTCCTCCACACCGGGTCCATGCGCGATGCGGATACTGGCGGGCCGTTCATTGCAAGGATGCCCCGCATGCCCCTCTCCGTGCGCGATGCCCGCCCCGACGATGCCGCCGTCTGCATCGACCTGCGCGGGCGTACCCGCGAGAACGCCTTCAGTGCCGCGCAACTGGCGGAGCTGGGCATCACCGCGGAAAGCTGGGCGGCCGGCATCGCCCACGGCGAATCGATCGGTCGCATCGCCTGGGAAGGCAAGCGCATGGTGGGCTACTGCTTCGCCGACCGCGCCAGCGGCGAGGTGCTGGTGCTGGCGCTGCTGCCGGACTACGAGGGCCGTGGCATCGGCCGCCAGCTGCTGCAGGAGGTGGTCAGCCTGACCCGCGATGCCGGCCACCAACGCTTGTTCCTGGCCTGCACGGCCGATCCGCGCTCACGCTCGCATGGCTTCTACCGCCGCCTGGGCTGGCGCCCCACCGGTGAGCTCGATGAGGCCGGTGACGAGATCCTGGAACTGCGCTGAAGCAGGGCATGGCCGGATGATCGGGCCGCATTGACCCGGCGCCGCATCGCTGGGCGCGGCAATCAGTCTGCGTCGAGCACGCGCAGCTGCGCCTGCACCACCTGCGCTTCGGTACTGCCTGCACCGGGCGTCAGGTTCACCGAAAGCTGCAGGGTCACATCCATTGGGCGCAACGCGAACCGGGTCAGTTCCTGCGGCTTGATCGGAAAACCAATGCGCAGGGACTGGCCCGCACGCAGCTCCTGCATCTGATCCCGCAGTGCAGCGGCGGCCATGCCACTGCGCAGGGCGGTCGTCTTCCCGGAGTGGTTGTCCTTCACCTTCACCGACGGGCCACGACTGCGGATGTACTCCAGCGGCAATGACACCGGCTCACTGCCGCTGTTGCGCAGCTCCAGCTCGACATTGAGCGTCTGCCCACGGAAACGGCACTGGGCATCGTCCACGCAGCGCGCATGAAGTTCGATCACGGGAGGCAGCTCCTTGCTGTGGGCCGGCAGCGCGGTGGCGGCGGCAAAAGTGGCGATCAGTGAAATCACTTGACGGTGCATGTTATCTCCCGGCCGATCTGGCGGCTCAGCAGCTCGCGTATCTCGCGCGCGATGTTCCAGGCATGTCGCGGCAGGGTCACGGCGCAGTCGACCGAATTCATGATGGTGGCTGCCGGGTCGGACAGCGCGCGCGAATCGGGAACGGCAACCAGCACCTCCGGATCGAGGGTACCGTCGGGCTGGAGGTAGCGCACGGTTTCCTCGTCCGGGTCATTGTAGGAATACTCATCCGGCACGCCCAGCGTATGGGCGAACTCGTGGGCGAAGGTCCACGGCGTTGTTGATACCGAGACGTCGATATCCGGAAACTCGACCTGCTCGCGGTCGTAGCTGCGGTGGATGATCAGTTTGTAGTCGCTGCCGCCCTGCACCCAGCGCACTTCGTAGCGGAGCGGGAAACTGCGGGTACCGCACTGCGGGTCGTGTATGTCCAGGGTGAAGCGGCCATTCCAGAACTGATCGATTCCCTGCTCCATGCGTGCCCGCGCCGCAGTCACTTCGGCCGCGGTGACCCCGGCCTGTGGCATCGGCTGCACCTTGATCGACACCACCACCTCGCCCTGCGCATGCAGCGGGATTTCGATGCGGTAGCTGACCGGGAAGGCGTAATCGTGCTTGTCACCGTTGACGTCGTACGCCTCGTAATAGCGTCCATCCACATCGCGATCGATCCGGGTATCGTGATCGTCCACCCAGCACTGCGGCGGCGCCGGCTCTTCCGGCGCGGGCGTGCCGGGCGGTGCGAACGGCGGCGTCTGCAACGGCATCGTCTTCAGCAGCGGTGCCACGATGCCCGCCACCTTGGCCAGCGCACCCAGCGTGGCCTGCCCACCACCACCCCCACCACCGGCGGCGACATGCGCCCGCTGCTGCTTGCCCGCTATCAGCGCGCAGCCGCAGCTGGCCTTGTCGCCGTCGCGGGCGACCGGCTGGCCGTCAATGACCAGGGTGCTGTCACCGGTCACGATCGAGCCGGGCCCGTGCCGGGCGCACATCACCCGATCGCCGACGCGTGCCACGGCGCGGCCTTCGATATCGGTGTGCGGGGAACCTGTCAGTACCGAACCGCCCGTCTGCAGGGCGTCACCTACCACGATCAGCATCCGTGACATCGTTGCGCGGCCACTCCATGGCCAGTAGTCGTTGCGAATCAGCCAGCAATCGTACCGCAGCGCGCACGCCAACAGGATGATGCATTGCACAAAAACCGGACCGGTTCCGGTTAGAATCGTCTCCAGGATGCCGCAAGGCGTTGTTTCTTCACGCCCTTTCCCTGCCCCATGCGCATCCTGAACTCCTCCCCTCCGCCAACGATCCCGCCCCCATGAAGAAATTTGGCAAGGCCCTGCTCGCCCTGCTCGTGCTGCTGTTGCTGGCCGCCGCGCTGTTCCTGTACTGGCCGCTGACCCAGCGTTCGGTGCCCGCCGCCAGCAACGACAAGCCCGTCGACGTTGTGCTGGTCGGCGCCGGCATCATGAGCATCACCCTGGCCACCTACCTGCAGGAACTGCAGCCGGACTGGAACATCCAGGTCTACGAACGCCTCGACGGCGTCGCCGGTGAAAGCTCCGATGGCTGGAACAACGCCGGTACCGGCCATTCGGCGTTCGCCGAACTGAACTACACCCCGGAACTGCCCGATGGCAGCATCGAGACCAAGCGCGCGGTCGGCATCGCTGAATCGTTCGAGGTCTCGCGCCAGTTCTGGTCGCACCAGGTCAAGGAAGGCCGGCTGAGCCAGCCCAGCGACTTCATCAACCCGACCCCGCACATGAGCTTCGTCTGGGGCGATGACAACATCGCCTACCTGCACAAGCGCCAGCAGGCCCTGGTGAAGAACCCGCTGTTCTACGGCATGCAGTACTCCGAAGATCCCAGGCAGATCCAGCAGTGGGCACCGCTGCTGATGGAAGGCCGTGATCCGAAGCAGAAGGTGGCCGCGACCTGGATGCCGCTCGGCACTGACGTCAACTTCGGCGTGATCACCCGCCAGCTGACCACCGGCCTGCAGCGCAGCCCGAACTTCAGCCTGCACCTGAACCACGAAGTGAGCGCGCTGCGGCAGAACGCCGACAAGAGCTGGAACGTGACGGTGAAGGACCTCAAGGCCGGCACCGAGGCCACCACCCACGCCCGCTTCGTGTTCATCGGTGCCGGCGGCGCCGCGCTGAAGCTGCTGCAGATGTCGGGCATCCCAGAGTCGAAGGACTACGCCGGCTTCCCGGTCGGCGGCCAGTTCCTCGCTTTCCAGGGCCAGGACGTGACCTCGCGCCATGGCGTGAAGGCCTACGGCATGGCCGAAACCGGTTCGCCGCCGATGTCGGTGCCGCACCTGGATGCGCGCAAGCTGGACGGCAAGCCGGTGGTGCTGTTCGGGCCGTTCGCGCTGTACAGCACCAAGTTCCTCAAGCACGGCTCGTGGTGGGACCTGTACTCCTCGGTCACCCACAACAACGTCGGCCCGATGCTGGAAGTGGGCAAGGACAACCTGGACCTGGTGCAGTACCTGATGGGCCAGGCACGCCTGAACGATGCCGACCGCCAGGCCGAGCTGGTCAAGTACTTCCCCAACGCCAAGCCGGGCGACTGGAAGCTGGTCACCGCCGGCCAGCGCGTGCAGATCATCAAGCGTGACCCGCTGAAGGGCCCGGTGCTGCAGTTCGGTACCGAGATCGTGACCGACAAGGACCACACTCTTGCCGCCCTGCTCGGCGCCTCGCCGGGTGCCTCGACCTCGCCGCCGATCATGCTGGACCTGATGGCCAAGGCCTTCCCGGAGCAGATGAAGGCCGGTTGGGAAGCGCGCCTGCGCGAGATCGTGCCGTCGTACGGGCGCAAGCTCAACGACAGCGCCGCGCTGACCAACGAGATCCGCACGCTGACCAGCCAGGCCCTGCACCTGCCGTACCTGGAGGTGCCGGTCGATGCCAATGCCGCAGCGCCGGCACCGGCAGCGGTTCCGGCACCGGCACCGGCCAAGGAAAAGCGCAACGCCAACGAGGAACTGCAGGCGCTGTAAGCCCGCAGCATCCCCTGTAGTACATGGACGGACGGCCACCTTCGGGTGGCCGTTCGCGTTTGCGCGGAGGGGACCTGCCCGCTGCCACGCGCCCGAATGACCCTGCGCAGCGATGCGAATTGTAATGTTGTTAAGAATTATTTACATTTGCGCACTGCGCAGTGACCGCGCCGCTCCCAGATGGACCTGACGTGCCCGAAGCCGCCGCCCCGGGTGCTGGACGACTGTTGCCGCCCTTCCCCGCCTCCACGTTTCGAGCCCACCATGTCCCAGATCCGTATCCCCCTTCCGCGCCGCGCGCTGCTGCCGGCTGCCCTGCTGCCATCCCTCACCCTGCTGGCCTCTCCCCTGCTCGCCGCGACCGTTGCCGATGCCTCCGATGCCAAGACCCTGGACCGGGTCAGCGTCCGCGCCGAACAATCCGCACCGCCGTCCAGCTCGACCCGCCTGCCGATCACCCTGCAGGAAACCCCGCAGTCGGCCACCGCGATCAGCCTGCAGCGCCTGCAGGACGAATCGCTGTTCAGCATCAACGACGTGATGCGTACCGTGCCCGGCGTCAGCGTGTCCTTCTATGACACCCAGCGCCCGCTCTACTACGCGCGCGGCTTTGCCATCACCGATTTCCAGGTCGACGGCATTCCCACCTACAGCGGTTCCACCAATCAGGAATACGACACCGCCTTCTACGACCGCATTGAAGTGATCCGCGGCGCCAACGGGCTGCTCAGCGGTGCGGGCGTGCCGTCGGCCACGGTCAACCTGCTGCGCAAGCGTCCGGGCAAGGAGTTCGACGCATCGTTCTCGGTCAGTGCCGGCAGCTGGGACTACCGCCGCATGCAGGCCGACGTGACCGCGCCGCTCACCGATGATGGCCGCTTCCGCAGCCGGGTAGTCGCCGCCTACACCGATCGCGGGCTGTACTACGACCGCTATGACGAAACCAAGATGGCGGGCATGGCGGTGCTGGAAGGCGATGTCACCGACAGCACCACCCTCACCCTGGGTTACCAGAGCCAGGACAACAACCCGACCGGCTCGACCTGGGGCACCGTCGCGTTCTTCGACAACCAGGGCAACTTCGCCCATCTCGCGCGCTCGACCAACCTGTCGCCGAAGTGGAGCTACTGGAAGCGCGAGAGCAATACCGCCTTTGCCAACCTGGAACAGCGCTTCGGCGAGGACTGGCTGCTGAAGATCAACACCGCCTACACCCGTGGCAACGTGCAGAACGTGCGCCTGTACGGCACCGGCTACCCGGACCCGAATTCCGGCACGGGCATCTACCTGCGCGCCGCCGCAGGCGATTCAAAGGATACGCGCCGCAACGTCGATGCCTACCTGACCGGCACCTTCCCGCTGTTCGGCCGCGACCATGACCTGACCGTGGGTGCACAATGGTCCGACCTGGAAGGCACCACCAATACCGTGGCGCTGAATTTCCCGGGCGACTGGGCGACCTGCGGCCGTGAGCGCTGCTACTACATCCCCAACGTGTTCAACTGGGACGGCGACATTTCCGAAGTGACCTACAGCCGCACCGGCGCGCGCCGCGTGGCCAAGACCACGCAGAGCGGCGTCTACCTGGCCGCCCGCCTGCGCCTGGCCGATCCGCTGTCGCTGATTGCCGGTGCGCGCCTGAGCCGCTGGCAGACCCTCAGCCGCTCGTACAACGCGGCCGGCGCCTACACCGGTACCAGCGGCGCCTACAAGGTGAGCGATGAGGTCACCCCGTACGTGGGCCTGGTCTACGAGATCACCCCGAACGTCTCGGCGTATGCCAGCTACACCGAGATCTTCAACCCGCAGAACTACAAGGACCGCAACGAGAACCTGCTGGCGCCGGTGCAGGGCTCGAACCTGGAAGCGGGCATCAAGACGCAGTGGTTCGATGGCCGCCTGACCGCCAATGCCGCGGTGTTCGAGGCCAAGCAGGACAACTACGCGGTGCGTGACATGAGCGTTCCGGAAGGCACGCTGAGCGATGGCAGCTCGGCCTACATCGGCATCAATGGCACCAAGGCGCGCGGCTGGGAAATGGACGTCAACGGCGAAATCCTGCCGGGCTGGACGGTCAACGCCGGCTACACCCACGTCAAGGTGACCCGTGCCGCCACCGACCTGCTGTACGCCAACCCGCCCGAGAACCTGCTGCAACTCAACACCCAGGTGCAGCTGCGTGGCGCACTGGAGCGGCTGAGCATCGGCGGCGGCCTGCAGTGGCAGAGCCGGGTACAGGGCTACAACATCGCCTACCCGCTGGGGGGCACGGTGACGGTGAACCAGCCGGCGTACTCGCTGGTGCAGTTCAATGCCAACTACCGCATCAGCGACAACTGGACCGCGACGCTGAGCGTGCGCAACGCGCTGGACAAGACCTACTGGGCCAACCTGGACTACAACAACTTCGGCGAACCGCGCTTCGTGGCGGCCAGCCTGCGCTGGAAGTTCTAGGCAACCGGAAACGGTAGTGGGGGGCCCCCCCCCGGCCGCCCCCCCGCCCCCCACTACCCCCGATCGATGCGGGTCATCCTCCATCTCAAACTGAATGGGCCCGCCTGCGCGCGGGCCCTTCTTTTTGCTGCACTGCGGGTTGCACACCCCTCCATAATTATGTCGTAATTATCTCAACGCCAATCGGAAGCCGGTCGATGAACCCGAGCTGGGATACGTTGCAACGCAGCCGCCGGGCACGCCTGGAGCGCGCTTCGCGCTGGGCCCGCGGCCATGAGGTCGCGGCCGCCGATATCGGCGAACTGCTGCACGCGCTGCTGGAGCCGGGCGACAAGGTCTGCCTGGAGGGCAACAACCAGAAGCAGGCCGACTTCCTCGCCCAGGCACTTGCCGGCCTCGACCCGGCACGGATTCACGACCTGCACATGGTGCAGTCGGTGCTGTCACTGCCTTCGCACCTGGATGTGTTCGAACGCGGCATCGCCTCCAGGCTGGACTTCTCCTTCTCCGGCCCACAGTCGGTGCGGCTGGCCAACCTGGTGGCCGAGGGGCGCATCCAGATCGGCGCCATCCACACCTACCTGGAACTGTTCGGCCGCTACTTCATCGACCTCACTCCGCGGGTGGCGCTGGTCGCTGCGCAGGCCGCCGACCGGAACGGCAATCTCTACACCGGCCCGAACACCGAAGACACGCCGGTGATCGTCGAGGCCACCGCCTTCGGTGGCGGCATCGTGATCGCCCAGGTCAACGAAATCGTCGACACCCTCCCCCGCGTCGACATCCCTGCCGACTGGGTCAACTTCGTGGTGCAGGCGCCGCGCCCGAATCACATCGAACCGCTGTTCACCCGCGACCCGGCACAGATTTCCGAGATCCAGGTGCTGATGGCGATGATGGCGATCAAGGGCATCTACGCCGAGTACGGCGTCAACCGGCTCAACCATGGCATCGGCTTCGACACGGCCGCCATCGAGCTGCTGCTGCCGACCTACGCCGAATCGCTCGGGCTGAAGGGAAAGATCTGCCAGCACTGGGCCCTCAATCCGCACCCGGCGTTGATTCCGGCGATCGAATCGGGCTTCGTAAAATCGGTGCATTCGTTCGGCTCCGAACTGGGCATGGAGAAGTACATCGCCGCACGAAGCGATGTGTTCTTCACCGGCGCCGATGGCTCCATGCGCTCCAACCGCGCGTTCTCGCAGACCGCCGGCCTGTATGCCTGCGACATGTTCATCGGCTCGACCCTGCAGATCGACCTGCAGGGCAACAGCTCCACGGCCACGCGCGACCGCATCGCCGGCTTCGGCGGTGCACCGAACATGGGGTCGGATGCGCGCGGCCGCCGCCACGCCAGCGACGCCTGGATCAAGGCCGGCCAGCAGGCCGCCCGTCCCGGCGAAATGCCACGCGGGCGCAAGCTGGTGGTGCAGATGGTGGAAACCTTCCGCGAACACATGGCACCGGCCTTCGTCGATCGCCTGGATGCCTGGGACCTGGCCGAGCGCGCCGGCATGCCGCTGCCGCCGGTGATGATCTACGGCGACGATGTCAGCCACGTGCTGACCGAGGAAGGCATCGCCAACCTGCTGCTGTGCCGCACGCCGGAAGAACGCGAACAGGCGATCCGCGGCGTGTCCGGCTATACGGCGGTCGGCCTGGGCCGCGATCGCGCGATGGTCGAGAACCTGCGCGACCGTGGCGTCATCCGCCGCCCGGAAGACCTGGGCATCTCCGTGCGTGATGCCAGCCGCGACCTGCTGGCGGCACGTTCGGTGAAGGATCTGGTGCGCTGGTCCGGCGGTCTGTACGACCCGCCCAAGCGCTTCCGCAACTGGTAAGGGGCTGAGCATGGAAACCCTCGACTATCGATTCGAAGGACGCACCCCGGTGCAGTTCCCGCGCGATGCGGTGCTGGTCGGCGTGTTGGCCTCGGGCAACCTGGAAATCCTGCTGGAGCCGGCAGCACTGGAGGGCGCGATGACGGTGCGCATCGTCACCGCCGCGCAGGGCTTCGGCCGCGTATGGGAGGCGGTGATCGGCGATTTCGCACAGCGCCATCCGCTGCGCGATGTGCGCATCTCGATCAACGACGCCGGCGCCACCCCGGCGGTGGTCAGCCTGCGCCTGGACCAGGCGGTGGAAACCCTGCTGGCCGGAGGCACGCCATGAGCCACGTCCAGCGCCACAGCTACTACGAAGCCGATGCGCGCGAACGCATTGCCGGGCTGGTCGATGCGGGTTCGTTCCGCGAGTTCCTGGGCCCGGCGCGACGGATGATGAGCCCCCATCTGGCACAGCTCGACCAGCCAGCCGCATTCGACGATGGCATCGTCGTCGGCGAAGCCATGCTTCGCGGCAAGCGCGTGCTGCTGGCCGCGCAGCAGGGGGAATTCATGGGGGGCGGCGTGGGCGAAGTGCACGGCGCCAAGCTGACCGGCCTGCTGCGCCGCGCAGCAGCGACCCGTCCCGATGGGGTGTTGCTGCTGCTTGATACCGGCGGCGTACGCCTGCACGAAGCCAATGCCGGCCTGATTGCCATCTCCGAGATCATGCGCGCCACCCTGGATGCACGCGCTGCGGGCGTCCCGGTGGTCGCGCTGATCGGCAGTGGCAACGGCGCGTTCGGTGGCATGGGCATCGTTGCCCGTTGCTGCAGCACGGTGATCATGTCCGAGGAAGGCCGGCTGTCGCTGTCCGGGCCGGAGGTGATCGAAACCGTTCGCGGCGTGGAAGAGTTCGATTCCCGCGACCGCGCGCTGGTCTGGCGGGTGACTGGCGGCAAGCACCGCTACCTGATCGACCAGGCCCAGGCGCTGGTGCCCGATGCCATCGGGGCGTTCGCGCAGGCGGCATTCGATGCGTTGCTGGCGGACACCGCCAGCACCGATGCCGATGCCGCACTGAACGCCCTGCAGGCACGCCATGCCGCATTGAAGGCATGCGTGCAGGCCTGGGGCGGATGCCGCGATGGTCTTGAGATCTGGTCGCTGCTGGGCATCACCGAACCCGAGCGGCTGCCGCTGCTGGACACCGACGACTTCCTCGTCGCCACCGCCGATCGGAGCCTGCCATGAGCCTGCCCCTGCACGCGCTGCTCGATGCCCTGTTTCCGCGTGGCCACGCCGTTGCCGTGGAGGACTCGGTGCTGACCGGAACCGCCAGCACCGACGACGGCGACGTGACCGTGATCGGCACCGCCGACAAGCTCGAGGTGGGCGTGGACCACGCACTGGCACTGGCCGGAACCGTGCTGGCCAGCACCGCCGCGCATCCCCACCGACCGATCGTGATGCTGGTCGACACCGCCGGCCAGCGCCTGGCGCGCCGCGACGAACTGCTCGGCATCAACGGCTGTTTCGCGCACCTGGCGCAGACGCTGGATCTGGCCCGCCGCCGTGGCGCCCGCCTGGTCACCCTGGTCTACGGTGAATCGGTGAGCGGTGGGTTCCTGTCCTTCGGGCTGATGGCCGACCACATCCATGCCCTGCCCGATGCGCAGGTGCGGGTGATGGACCTGCGCGCGATGGCGCGGGTGACCAAGCAGCCGCTGGAGAAACTGCAGGCACTCAGCCAGAGCTCGCCGGTATTCGCGCCGGGCGTGGAGAACTACGTGGCGATGGGCGCGGTGGATTCGATCTGGCGCGGCGACCTGGCCGCACACCTGCTGCAGGCGCTGCGCACGCCCACCGATGGCGACCGCCGCGCCGTGCGGGGGGCCGAACGTGGCGGGCGTCGCCTGGCCGCAGCGGTGGCCACTGCGGTGAGCCAGGGCGATGCCTGAGCGCTTGCCCCGGCATACGCTGGTCTGGCTGTCGGCACACGCAGCCTGGCAGGCGGACATCGCCGCGCATGAGGCGCGCTTGGCCGACTGGCTCGCGCAGGGCCTGCCGGCCATCGTCGCGCGACGTGCCGCCGACGATGCCGATCGCCGGCTGCGCCTGGGCGTGCCGCTGCCGCCGGCCGAGGGCAAACTGCGCCTCGCCCTGCGCGTGCCGGCACGCGATGTACTGCGCACCGCACCGCCACCATCACTTCATACGGTGCTGGAAGGCAGCGTTGCGCGGGACTGGCAACGCCCCCTGCAGGCACTGCACGGCATCGCTGCCGCGCATGTATTCGGTGCCTTCGCGTGGCAGCACCTGACCGGCCTGCACTATGTGCACGCGCGTTCGGACATCGATCTGCTGTGGCGGATCGACACCATCGCACAGGCCGATGCCCTGGTTGCACGGCTGCTGGCCTGGGAAACCCAACACGGCCGCCGGGTCGATGGCGAACTGTGCCTGTCCGGCGATGCCGCCGTGAACTGGCGGGAGTACGCGGGACGCAGCCGCGAAGTGCTGGTCAAGCGCCACGACGGCGCCGCCCTGGAACTGCGCGAGTCCGTGTTCGCCCCCGCCGGGGTGACCGCATGAGCGCCGTCGCGCAGCCGAATATCCGAGCGGCAGCTGCCGCGGACAGCGCGCGCCTGGGGCGCCTGGCCGTCACCAGCCTGCACGCGGAGCTGGCGCTGGCGCCCAAGCCCGGGCTGGTCACGCCATTCGACACCGGCAGCCATCACGACATGGACGCCGGCACATTCCTGCGCAGCCTGTTCGCGCTGCGCCACTATTTCGCTGCCGTGGCCCACCTCGGTGCAGCCGGGGCGGACTTCGATGCCCTGCGCCGGTGTGGCATCGCCGCCGAAGCGGCGATGCTGCGCGCGACCGCCGGCATCAATACCCATCGTGGCGCGATCTTCAGCCTCGGCCTGCTGGTCGCGGCCGCCGCTGCCTGCCGTTCCCGCCTGGGCCATGCCACCAGCGGTGAGCGGGTCTGCCTGGAGGTACGTCGCTGGGCGGGGCACTTCGCACATGCCCCGCTGGATGCAGGCAGCCCAGGCCAACGTGCGCGCGCCCGGCACAGCGTGCCCGGTGTGCGCGAACACGCCGCCGCAGGCTATCCGCTGCTGCGCGAGGTGGCGTTGCCCACCCTGCGCCACGCGCTGGCCAATGGCCTGGCACGCGAAGCCGCGATGTGCCACACGCTGATGCAGCTGGTCGCACACACCGAAGACCTCAACCTGCTGCATCGCGGAGGCGCTGAAGGCCTGCGCTGGGCACGGCAGCAGGCCCACCGTTTCCTGGCCGACGGCGGGGCCTTCGCGCACGATTGGCGGCCGCGCCTGCAACAGATCGCCGATGCCTTCGTCGTGCGCCGCCTGAGTCCCGGCGGCAGCGCCGACCTGCTCGCCTGCAGCGTGTTCCTGTTGCAGCAGGAGGCCGCATGAGCCTGGCGCTGCTCTGTCCCGGACAAGGCGCACAGCATCCGGCGATGTTCGATCGCGTGCGCGGCCTGGCCGCCGCGCGACCGCTGCTCGATGCCACGGGCGAACTGCTGGGCCGCGATGTGTTCGCTGCTGCGGCGGCCGACGACCGTTTCGACAATATGCAGGCGCAGCCCCTGCTGTGCGCAGCCAGCCTGGCGCACTGGCAGGGCCTGCGCGAGGTGTTGCCGACGCCGACGGTGATCGCCGGCTACAGCATCGGCGAGCTCGCCGCGCACGCCATCGCCGGCAGCTTCGACACCACCACCTGCCTGGCACTGTCCGCGCAGCGCGCGCGCCTGATGGACGCCGCCAGCCCTCGCGATGCTGGGCTGCAGGCAGTGCTGGGGCTGGACCGCGATGCCACGCAGCGGTTGTGCGACACGCATGGCGCCTTCATCGCCATCGCCAATGGCCATGACCACTTCATCGTGGGCGGTGCACAGCGGTCGCTGCACGCGCTGGCCGCAGACGCGCAGGCACATGGCGCGGAGATCCGTCCGCTGCCGGTCCACGTGCCCGCACACACGCCGCTGTTGGCCGGTGCGCAGGCACCGTTTGCCGCAGCGCTGCGGGCCGCGCAGGTGCATGCGACGCGGCTGCCCCTGCTGGCCGGCGTCGATGCCCGCCCGGTGCGTGATGGCGCCGCCGTGGTGCACACGCTGTCGGCGCAGCTGGCACAGACCATCGAGTGGGCGCAGGTGATGCGCCAGGCCTTCGAGCGCGGCGCACGGGTGTTCCTGCAGCTGGGCCCGGGCAACGCGCTGGCGCGCATGGTCGCGCCGTCCTATCCGTGCTGCCAGGTACGCGCGGTGGAAGAGTTCCAAAGCCTTGAAGGCGCCGCGGCGTGGGTCCGCAGTGCGCTGGAGCGGCTGCAGTAACGGGTTCGAGCAGTACGTATCACGCAACACGCCGTACGTCGCCTTACCCCGGGATGGCGGGTCTCCATCCGCGCTGTACGCGAGTCACGTGTCTGGGAGGGCGCATGAGTCCACAAATCGCAACGATCATCGGCCTGGTGATCATGTTCATCGTCGCCACGGCAATGCCGATCAACATGGGCGCCGTCGCTTTCGCACTAGCCTTCATCATCGGCGGGCTGTGGGTCGACATGGGAGGCAAGGAAGTCCTGGCCGGCTTTCCAGGCGATCTGTTCCTGACCCTGGTCGGCATCACCTATCTGTTCGCCATCGCGCAGAAGAACGGCACCATCGACCTGCTGGTGCACTGGGCAGTGAAAGCGGTGCGCGGCCATATCGTGGCCATTCCGTGGGTGATGTTCGTGATCACCGCGGTGCTCACCGCATTTGGTGCGCTGGGCCCGGCCGCGGTCGCCATCATCGGCCCGGTCGCCCTGCGCTTTGCCAAGCAGTACAACATCAATCCGCTGATGATGGGCCTGCTGGTCATCCATGGTGCGCAGGCGGGCGGCTTCTCGCCGATCAGCGTGTACGGCAGCATCACCAATGGCGTGGTGCAGAAGGCCGGGCTGGAAGTAACCGAGATGGCGGTGTTCCTGACCAGCCTGGGCTTCAACCTGATGATGGCGACGATCTGCTTCTTCGCCTTCGGTGGCATCGCCCTGCTGCGACGCGGCTCGATCACCGCAGCGGGAACGGTCGGCAATGCCGAGCTGGCGATGGCCGGCGGCCCGCAGGCATCGTCGCGCCAGTTTGCGATCGAAGGCCATGGCGCGCTGGTTGCCGCCGGCGGTGGCACCCTGTCCAATGATCCGGTGGCACTGGATGCGGTGAACCTGACCCGCGAGCGGCTGTTCACCCTGATCGGCCTGCTGGGCCTGGGCGTGGCCGCGCTGATCTACAACCTCAACGTCGGCCTGGTCTCGATCACCGTGGCGGTGGCGTTGGCGCTGCTGTCGCCGCAGAGCCAGAAAGGGGCGGTCGATGGCATCAGCTGGTCCACCGTGCTGCTGATCTGTGGCGTGGTGACCTATATCGGCGTACTGGAACATGCGGGTGCAGTGGACTTCATCGGCAATGGTGTATCCGATATCGGCATCCCGCTGCTCGGAGCACTGCTGGTCTGCTACGTCGGTGGCATCGTCTCCGCATTTGCCTCGTCGGCCGCCGTGCTGGGCGCCACCATTCCGCTGGCGGTGCCGTTCCTGATGCAGGGCCACCTCAGCGCGGCCGGCGTGATCTGTGCGCTGGCGGTGTCATCCACCATCGTCGATGTCAGTCCGTTCTCGACCAACGGCGCACTGGTGGTGGCGTCGGCCGCCAAGGAAGAACGCGAGACCCTGTTCCGCCGCTTCCTGGTCTACAGCGGCCTGGTGGTGGCACTGGGGCCGCTGCTGGCCTGGCTGGTGTTCGTGGTGCCGGGCTGGATGTAACCACCCAACGGTAGTGCCGGCCGCTGGCCGGCAATCTCATGAAGCCATCCCGCAATCATGGGT
>NZ_JAPTFX010000112.1:0-16020 GCF_030985895.1 Stenotrophomonas sp. Sm6012
GCCCCCCCCCCCCCCCCCCGCAACCCTTCATTCCAGATCCACGACCTCGAAGGCTTCACCGTGCTGCTTGTGCGCGCGCCACAGCGTGGCCAGATCCTGCCCGCTGACCGGATCGATGAAATCCGGCGCGATGTCGGCCAGCGGCTTCAGCACGAAGGCATGCTTCAGTTCCGGGCGCGGGATGCGCAGGTGGCCGGGGCCTTCCACCACCAGGTCGCCATAGAACACCACGTCGATGTCCAGGGTCCGGTCGGAGAAGCGCGGCCCGCTGCGATCACGGCCATGCGCGTCTTCCAGCGCATGCAGCCAGTCATCCAGCGCCTGCAGCGGCAGGTCGGTCTCGATCGCCACCGCGTTGTTGAGGAAGGCCGGGCCATCGAAGCCGACCGCGGCGGTACGGTAGGCGGGCGACACCTGCAGCGCGCCAAAGCGCTCGCGCAGGGCCGTCACCGCAGCGTGGAGGTAGCAGCGGGGCTGGACGTTGCTGCCCAGGCTCAGGAGCACGGTAGTCATGCGGTTCAGGTGACAGTGCTGGGGGGCGTGGACATGCCGTCGTCACGGCGGCCTGCCTACAATCCGGGACGCACATGATAGGGCACCGACATGACCTATTGCGTTGGAATCGAGGTCGACGAGGGCCTGGTCTTCGCCGCCGATACCCGGACCAATGCCTCGCTGGACGATGTGCGCGTGCACCGCAAGCTGCACGTGTTCGAGTATCCCGGCCAGGCGGCCTACGTGCTGATGGCGGCGGGCAACCTGGCCACTACCCAGCTGCTGGTGTCACGCCTGGGGCGCGACGCCGGCGATCGGCGCACGCCCAACCTGCGCGACATGGCCCATCTGTTCGAGGCCGCCGAGTACGTCGGCCAGCTGCTGGTCGACAGCCAGGTGCACAGCGCCCACAGCGAGCACGGCCATGACGGGGTCAACACCCAGGCCACGCTGATCTTCGGCGGCCAGATCGCTGGCGAGCGGCCGGGGCTCTACATGATCTACCCGCTGGGCAATGCCATTGCCGCCTCGCCGGAGACGCCCTACCTGCAGATCGGCGAATCCAAGTACGGCAAGCCGATCCTCGACCGCATCCTCAGCCCGGCCACGCGGCTGGAAGACGCGGCGCGCACGGCGATCGTCTCGCTCGATTCGACCATCCGTTCCAACCTGTCGGTGGGCCTGCCGATCGACCTGGCGCTGCTGCGCGATGGCGAGCTGCGCATCGGCCAGCAGCTGCGGCTGGGCGCGGACTCCGCGCTGTATGCCGACATCCACCAGAACTGGTCGCGGCGGCTGGAACAGGCGGTGGACAGCCTGCCGCGGTTCCCGTGGGAAACCACCGAACGGTAGTGCCGGGCCGCGGTAACCCAGCGCAGCCATTTCGCCCAGCAGCTGGCTGGCCGGCAGCAGCTTGGAACCGGCATCGGCGATCACCAGTGCCGGCATCGCCTCCTGCTGCATCCAGCGCAGCGCGGCAGGGCCATCGGACGCCAACTGCAGCTGGTAGCCCTGGCTGGACAGCGCATTGCCAAGCAGCGAAAGCCGCGTTGCCTCGCCATCGACCACCAGGATCGACTGTCCGCTGCCCAGCGCCACCAGCTGCTCGATCGGCTCGCTGCCGTCGCTGGCTTCATGCATCGGCAGGCGCAGTTCGAAACAGGTGCCCTGCCCCGGCTGGCTGCTGACATGGATGCTGCCGCCGGCGCCTTCGACGATGCGCTTGCAGGAAATCAGGCCCAGGCCGGTGCCATCGGCCTTGGTGGTGAAGAACGGGTTGAACAGGTGCGACAACGTGTCCGCATCCATGCCGATGCCTTCGTCGGCCACCCGGATGTGCATCCAGTCCACGCCATCGCGCTGGCCGGCATGGCTGGCAATGAGGCTCAGGCGGCCGCCATTGGGCATCGCCTGGATCGCGTTCAGCGCCAGGTTCAACATGACCTGCTGCAGCTCAGTGTAATTGGCGTCGACCACCAGGCCTTCGTCCTGCACCTGCAGTTCCAGCCGCACGGCGTCCGGCACGTTGCTGCGCAACAGCAGCGCCACCGCATCGAACAGGCCGTCGATCTCGATGCGTTCGCTTGGCTTGCGCGAGCCGCGCACGAACGACAGCATCGACTCGGCCATCTCATGGCCGCGCCGGCCGCACTCGGCGATCACATCGGCCAGGTGGTGCAGCTGCGGATCATCGGTCCGCGCCTTCAGCAGGTCCGGCATGATCAGCAGCGGCTGCAGGATGTTACGCAGGTCGTGGCTGAGGCCGGCGGCAAGCAGCGACAGGCTTTCCAGGCGCTGTGCACGCATCAGCTCGGTGTCCACGCGTGCGCGTTCGATCGCACTGCGCGCATCGCGGATCGAACGCGCCACCGCCGACGGCAAGCGCGCTGGCTGGTGCTTGATGATGTAGTCGTTGGCACCCTTCTGCAGCGCCGCTACCGCGTTCTCTTCACCCATGGTGCCGGAGACGAAGATGAAGGGCACTTCCGGCGAAGTCTCGCGCACGATGCGCAGTGCATCGTCACCGGAGAAGCCGGGCATGCTCAGGTCGGACAGCACGATGTCCGGCTGGAACGTGGCCAATGCCTGGCGCAGTTCAACCTCGCTCTCGACACGCTCGAAGCGGGCGTCCAGCCCCGCCTCGAGCATCTGTTCGGACATCAGCTCGGCATCTTCCGGTGAATCCTCCACCAGCAGGATGCGCAGCGCCCCCAGGGCGGGACCGGTCAGGGGCATGGGCTCACTCGAGTTCCGGTGCCTGGTTGATCAACGCCCAGAACTTGCCCAGCGTCTGCACGGCGCCGAAGAACTGGTCCACATCCACCGGCTTGACCACATAGGCGTTCACGCCCATGTCCCAGCTGCGGGCCAGGTCGCTTTCCTCGCGCGAGGACGACAGGATCACCACCGGCAGGCGCTTGAGTTCTTCGTGCTCACGGATCTGCCGCAGTACTTCCAGGCCATCCATGCGCGGCATCTTGATGTCCAGCAGCAGCACCGCCGGCAGGCCTTCCTCGCGGCTGGCGAAGGCGCCGCGGCGCAGCAGGTAGTCCATCACCTCCACGCCATCCTCGACGTGCACGATCGGGTTGGCCAGACGCGCCTCTTCCAGGGCGTCTATCGCCATCTCGGCGTCGGCCGGGCTGTCTTCGGCGAGAAGAATGGTGCGCAGAGTCGTCATGCAGAAGGACCTTGTTTGTCCGCGTCGATCGCGGGAGGCAGGTAGAAGTGGAAGGTGGCGCCGACGTCCGGTTCGGCCTCGGCCCAGATCCGGCCGCCATGGCGGGTCAGCACGCGGCGCACGCTGGCCAGGCCGATGCCGGTTCCGGGGTAGTCGCTGGCCTTGTGCAGGCGCTGGAATACGCCGAACAGCTTGCCGGCATAGGCCATGTCAAAGCCTGCACCATTGTCGCTGACCGTGAACTGATGGCCGCCATCGGGCTGCTGCTGGCAGTCCACGCGGATCCTTGCCGGCTCGCGGTTGCCTGAATACTTCACCGCGTTGCCGAGCAGGTTCAGCCAGACCTGGCGGATCATGTTCTCGTCGCCCACCACGATCGGCAGCGGTGCAATGCTCCACTCGACCTGGTGCGCGTGGCCGCTGTTTTCGGCCTCGGCCTGCAGGTTGGAATCGAGCATGGCGCGGGTATCGGCCACCAGCGACTGCATGTCCACCGCCTGCTGGCGCATCGCCACGCGGCCCAGCCGCGAGTAGACCAGCAGGTCGTCGATCAGCGCCGCCATGCGCCGTGCCGAGCTGGAGATCACCTCCAGGTAGTGGCGGCTCTTGTCATCGGCCTGCTCACCCAGATGGCGTGACAGCTTGTCCGAGAATCCGGCGACATGGCGCAGCGGCGCGCGCAGGTCGTGCGAGACCGAATAGCTGAAGGCCTCCAGTTCGCGGTTGACCTCGGACACCTGCGCGACCTTGCCTTCCAGCTGCCGGTTCAGCTCTTCCACGCGCAGCTGCACGGCACGCTGCACCGTTACGTCGCTGACGGTCATCAATACCACTTCGTCATCGGTATCCGGCAGCGGCATGCGCCGTGCGTTGAGCAGCATGTAGCGCACCATGCCGTCGGCGGCGCGCTGCTCGTGCTCGAAGTCCCACAGTTCGCGGCCACGCAGCAGCACGTCGGACAGACGCTGGCGCATCACGGGGTCCTGCCAGGCGCCGTCTCCGACGGTTTCCAGCAGCAGGCCGTCGGCACGTTCGTCCTCAAGCCCGTACAGCTCGGCAAACGCCGGATTGTGCAGCTGCACGCGCAGTTCACGATCAAGCAGAACAATGGGCTCGCGCACGGTCTGCAGCACCGATGCCGCACGCGCGGCCGAGCGCAGCGACTGCCGCTCGGCGTGCAGGCGACGGCCGATCTGGCGATGCAACAGCCACAGCACCAGGCCCAGCAGGGCCAGCTGCACCACCAGCGAGCTCCAGGACACAAACTCGGTCTGCCGGCGCTGGCGCGCCGCCTGTTCTGCACGCAGTGCCAGCAGCTTCTGTTCGCTGGCCTGCAATTCCTCGACCAGGCCGCGGATGGGGTAGCGCGTGCTCAGATCCTGCACCAGCCCGCGCTGATCGCTGTTGGGTTCGGACCTGGCCAGCTCGCGGGCCAGCGCCATGCGGCCCTCCAGCATCGATTCGATACGACCGATGCGGATGAGCTGGTCGGGATTGTCGCGGGTCATCCGGCCCAGCTCGGCCAGGCGCCCCGGAATCTCGTTGGCGCGCGCCATGCGCTCGCGCAGGCCGGGCGCATCCACGCCCTTGGACAGGGTCAATGCGGCCGATTCGACGTCACGCACGTCCGCCTGCAACTGCTGCAGGGCATTGCCTACGGCCTGGGTATGGTTGACCCAGGCCATCGCCTGTTCGCTGTCCTGCTGCAGTTTGCGCAGGGTCAACCACGGCACCACGATGATCGCGACGGCCGCCAGCGCCAAGGCCGGCAACCGCCAGCGGTCCCAGATGTCGTCACTGAAAACCAGCGCCATAGTTCCTCGTCAGCTCGGCCGCGGAGCACCTGCCGGGACCAGCCCGGCTGCGGCGGAACCAGCAATATAGCGCAGGCGGTCACAACTCTGGGATTCAGGGCGCGGCTGGCTGAACGGGTAGGGGGCGTCCCCTTCTTGGTGGAGCCGAGCAGGGCCCGGCTCCAAAGAAACCGCTGGGCGCCCCAGCTGGGGCGCCCACCGGGTTCAGCGCTTGGCAGCGGCGCTGACCTTGAGTGCTGCGGCATCGACGCGGGTCACGCCCTTGATGCCCTTGGCGGTGGTGACCGCCTTGTCCTTCTCGGCCTGGGTCGCCACGGCGCCGCTCAGGCTGACCACGCCGTTCACTGTTTCCACCTTGATTTCAGTGCCCGGAACGTTGCTGCTGGCCAACAGGTCGGCCTTCACCTTGGTGGTGATCCAGGTGTCGGTCACCGGCTCGTTGGAGTCATGGCGATCAGCGTGGGTCGCCGGATGGGTGCTGGTCGGCGGGCTCTTCGCGGCCGGGTCCTTGGCGAAGGCGGCCGAGGAGGACAGCGCCAGGCCCAGGGTCAGGGCAGAAGCAATCAGCGTGCGGGTGGTATTGCTCATCGTGTCGTACTCCTTCGGGATGTGCTGCCAGTCTGGACAAGCCGCCGTGGAGCAGGCGTGGCGTTGCAGTCATGCCGCTGTGAATCGGAGCGTTTCCATCGGCAACGGTTCAGTTTTGGACGGTGATCGCCGGTCGTTTACCCTGCCCTTTCCCTCTGCCGGAGCTGTGCGATGCGCCCCGACCTGCAACTGGCCCTGATCGGCTACGGCCTCGCCGGCCGGGTCTTCCATGCACCGCTGATCCAGCACACGCCCGGACTGGTGCTGCACAGCGTGGTCAGTTCGCAGCGCGATACGCTCCTGCGCACGTTCAGCGACGTGCACGTGCGGGCCACGCCACAGCAGGTCTTCGACGATCCGGCGGTGGATGCGGTGGTGATCGCCACGCCCAACGACCAGCACGCGCCGTTGGCGATCGCCGCGCTGGCGGCAGGCAAGCATGTGCTGGTCGACAAGCCGTTCGCGCTCGACGTCACCGAAGCCGAAGCGATACTCGCCGCGGCACGCGATGCCGGGCGCATCGCGACCGTGTTCCAGAACCGGCGTTTCGATGCCGACTTCCTCACCCTGCAGGCGCTGTTGGCAGAGGGTGCGCTTGGTGACGTGGCCGAGTGCCATGCGCATTTCGACCGCTACCGGCCGCGGGTACGCGAGCGCTGGCGCGAACAGGATGGCCCGGGAAGCGGCTTGTGGTACGACCTCGGCCCGCACCTGCTGGACCAGATGCTGGTGCTGTTCGGCTGGCCCGAAGCCATCGACGCCGATCTGGCGGTGCAGCGCGAGGGCGGCAGCGGCATCGATTACTTCCACGCGGTGCTGCACTACCCGCGGCATCGCGCGATCGTGCATGCCGGTTCGCTGGTGGCGGCGCCCACACCGCGCTTCAGTGTGCATGGCAGCACCGGCAGCTGGATCAAGCACGGGCTGGATGTGCAGGAAGCGCAGCTGCGCCGTGGTGTTGCACCGGGTGCGCCGGGCTGGGGCATCGATCCACGGCATGGCGAGCTGCTGCGCTGCGATGCCGAGGACAACGTGCAGCGCAGCACCGTCGACAACCTGCCCGGCGATTACCGGCGGCTGTATGCACAGTTCGCGGCGGCGATGCACGGTGATGGCGAAGCGACGGTCAGTGCGGCGCAGGCGCTGCAGCTGATGCGGTTGCTGCAGGCCGGGATGGACAGTGCGCGCGAAGGGCGGCGAATCGCGTTGGGGTGATCGGCAGGGCTGCGCCCTGCACCTGCGGTAGTGCCGGCCGCTGGCCGGCAACAGCAGCAGCAACAGCAAAAGCCGGCTATCCGTGGGATGCCGGGGTGGGTCCGGTTGCGGGGGACGCGGTGAATCCCCCTCCTGGGTCCGGCCCAGCCGCTGGCGGCTGTGCGTTCGGGCGCTTGCGAAGCAGTGCTTCGCAAGCAAAGCGCCCTCACCCATCTAGCCTCGGTCGCGCCATCCATGGCGCTCACGCCCCCGCAACCGGACCCACCCCGCCTTCGACATCTATCCGCGCCCGACGGTAGGTGTCGACCTGGGTCGACACGGATCCACGCCATGCGTGGATCGCGTGGTCATGCGTTTTCTCTGTTACGACTTCTTGATGGCATGGCCGCCGAACTCGTTGCGCATCGCCGACAGCAGGCGATCGGTGAACGAATTCGATTCGCGCGAACGCAGGCGTTCCAGCAGCGACAGCGTGATCACCGGCGCCGGCACGTCCAGTGCGATCGCCTCGGCCACGGTCCAGCGGCCTTCGCCGGAATCCTCGACGTACGGGGCGATGCCGTCCAACGACGGATTGCGCTTGAGCGCTTCGGTGCTCAGGTCCAGCAGCCACGAACGCACCACGCTGCCGTGGCGCCACACCTCGGCCACCTGGGCCAGGTCCAGTTCCATCTCCTGCTTGCGCTCCATCAGCGCGAAGCCTTCGGCGTAGGCCTGCATCATTCCGTACTCGATGCCGTTGTGGACCATCTTGGTGAAGTGGCCGGCGCCGGACGGACCCACGCGGGCCCAGCCGCGATCTTCGGCCGGGGCCAGCGTGCGCAGCAGCGGCGCGATCTGTTCCACCACCGACGCTTCGCCACCGACCATCAGGCTGTAGCCTTCCTGCAGGCCCCACACGCCACCGCTGGTGCCGCAGTCGACGTAGCCCAGATCGTCCTCGGCCAGCGCCTTGGCACGGCGGATCGAGTCCTGGTAGTTGGAATTGCCACCGTCGATGACGATGTCACCCTCCGCCAGATGCGGGGTCAGTTGGCCCAGGGTCTGGTCGACGGTCTCGCC
This sequence comes from Stenotrophomonas sp. Sm6012, assembly GCF_030985895.1. Taxonomy (NCBI): domain Bacteria; kingdom Pseudomonadati; phylum Pseudomonadota; class Gammaproteobacteria; order Lysobacterales; family Lysobacteraceae; genus Stenotrophomonas; species Stenotrophomonas sp. Sm6012. The sequence continues at coordinate 7,855 of NZ_JAPTFX010000112.1, forward strand.
GGCCGGCACCATCAGCCACACCACGCGCGGCACTGGCAGCGCAGCAACGGCAGCGGCCAGCGAATCAACCACCTCCAGGCCGGCCTCAGCCGCACGCTGGCGCGCGCCTTCGCCCGGGTCGTAGCCGACCACGCGGTGGCCGCCGCGATGCAGGCGCTGGGCCATGTTGGCACCCATGCGGCCGAGGCCGATCATTGCAATATCCATTGTTTCACCTTCAGTTGGGGTCTAGGGTCAGGCTGCCTGGCCTGCCGGTGGCCGCGCAGTGGCGCAGCTGCGCCTCGCGCCAACGCCGGTAGAGCGTGGTATGCAGATTGTGCACCGCCAGGTCGATCGAAAACGGCGTTCGTGGGTTGCGATCAAGCAGGCGGGCGACGTGGTAGCCGATGGGACGTATACCGCGCGGGTGCACATAGATCACGAACTGCTGGTAGAACGGATCGTCCAGCAGCTGGTCCATGCGTGCCAACGTGTCGTGGTAGCGCGGTTCCAGCCGTGCGCGCAGGTCCGGGTCGCGCTCGAACAGCAGGCGCTCGAAGTAGCGCTGGCCGACGCGCGGGATGTCCTGCGCGAGTTTCCATAGCTCTACATTGCGCTGGTCGTACCAGGCCAGCCCGCCGTGCAGGGCCAGCGCCTGCGCAGCGCCCTCACCCACCTCGACCACCACGAAGTTCTCGGCCTGGTTGCTCAGATCGTCCAGCGTGCCCTTGTCGTACACATGTTCGATGAAACCGGGCACGCCGACGAACGCCTGCCGCCCCAACATCGATGTGCGCTCCGCCTTGCCGTCGGCGAAGAAATCACCTGCGCTTGCACCCAGCAGAATGCTGTCGGTGTCATGCAGCGCCAGGAACGTACCAATCGACAGTTCTGCGGGTTTGAACTCGGTATCGAACGCAGCATCACCGTACAGCTCGCGTTGCGTTGCCAGCTGCGCGACCTGGCGGCCGACGCCACATTCGGCACGCACGCTGCCGCTGTAGAACGCCTGCAGTGCACGGCTGTTGCCGGCGCTGGGCGCGTAACCGCGGCCGAAACTGCGTGTACGCTGCCACCCTTGCGAGGGTGCGCCCCGCAGGCCGAAGCCGATCCAGCCCAGCTGCGGGCCGGAAAAACGGAACGTGGGATTGTCCTGCAATGCGGTCGCCGCACGCTGCGTGGCGGCGCCCAGTTCGAACGCATAGGCGCAGACCGTGGCCGGGTCGTCCAGCAGTTGCCGAAGCAACGCCTGGCGTGCTGCCGCAGGCATGCCCGCCGCCCAACGTACCTGCAGATCGCCCGCCGCCTGCGCCTCGGCCAACGTGGCGCGCGTGCACACGGCGCCGCCGTGCACCTGCGGCGTCGCCACCGCCGCTTCTTCGAAGCGCCAGCCCAGCCGCTGCAGCAGGCCCTGCGTGCAATCCACGGGCGTGGCCGCCGCTCCCAGCACGGGCACCAGCAGCAGGGCCATGCCGATCAACCTGCCGCGCACGCTCACCCCTGATCCGTGCTGACCGGTGCAGGTTCCGGAATCGCAGGTACGGGCGAAGCAGGCGGCGCGGGCGTGGCTGCGTCCGCAGGCAGGTACTGCTGCAGCCGCTGGAAGAAGCGACGATAGAACTCGGCATCGGTGACCGTACTGCTGGCCACTTTCACCAGCGAATCATCATTGCTGCCGAACGGCAGCGACACCGAGCCCAATGCACCCACGCCCACGCTGGCCGACGTCGGGCTCTTCTTCAGTGCGTAGCGGTCCTGCACCGCGCTGACGAACACCAGCGTCTGGCTGCCACGCGGCGCGCAGGAGATGCGCAGTACCAGCTGCTCGTGATCGTCGTCGCGGGGCTGGAAATTCTTGTTGCCCTCCACCTGTGCCTCGTCCGAGCGGGCAATGGCATAGCCCTGGCTGAGCAGGGTCCGCCGTGCCGCTTCGCAGGCGTCGCCCGGACGGCCATCGACGGTGCGCGAGAAGGTGTCGCCGGAATCAAAGGATTCACGCAGCAGGGTGCTGTCGGCGGCGCGGCCACCACAGGCCGACAGGATCAGGGCGCTGCTGAGGGCCACGGCAGCGCTGGGAAGACGGGAGGCCCGCATGGGTACTCCTGCGAGGACGGTACCGCCAAGGGTAGTCCCGCAGCCGTGTGCAGCAGGTCGAAAGTACGCCTGCCCGTCCCCTTTTAAAGCGGGATGGCGGATCAGTCCGCCCAGCGGCCGGCGCCGGTGGACTGCGGCAGCACTTGCGCCGACAGCGGGCGGTCGTTGGCCAGCAGATTCACCGCATCGGCCAGGATCGAGGCCGACTCGCGCAGCAGCGGGTCCGGACGCTTCTCCGCCGCCTTCTCGCGCGCGGCATCCTTGACGATGTCGCGCTCGTTGCCGGTCAGGCCGTCGTCGCTGCTGTCATCGGCCAGCGGGTCCAGGGCCAGGCCCAGTTCCTTGCGCTGCACCTGGCGTTCCTTGCGCTGGGCATCCTGGCGCTCGCGTTCGGCGCGGCGGGTTGCCTCGTTCAACGAGATGTACTTCTTCGCCGCTTCAGTGCGGAACTGCTGCACGTCCTCGTTCCACCACTGGAATTCCTTGTCGGTGGCGATGCGTGCATCGTGACGGGTTTCCAGCTTCGGCAGCAGCGGTGCGAAGTTGCCGTACTGGGTGTGCGGCACGGCGGCGATGCGGGTCCACGGCAATGCGTTGTCGTAGGTGCTTTCGCCGAACTCGGTGGCATCGACGCTGGCCGGGAAGGCCAGGTCCGGCACCACGCCCTTGTGCTGGGTGCTGCTGCCGCTGATGCGGAAGAACTGGGCGATGGTCAGCTTGACCTGGCCGAAGCGCTGGGTCTCGCCGCTCGGCCAACGATCGAGATCGACGATGTTCTGCACGGTGCCCTTGCCGAAGCTGGTCTCACCGATCACCAGGCCACGACCGTAGTCCTGGATGGCACCGGCGAAGATTTCCGAGGCCGACGCCGAACCGCGGTTGATCAGCACCGCCAGCGGGCCATCCCACGCCACGCCCTGGTTGCGGTCGCTGTTGACGGTGACGCGACCACCGGACTCACGCACCTGCACCACCGGGCCCTGCTCGATGAACAGGCCGGTCAGTTCGATGGCTTCATCCAGCGAACCACCGCCGTTGTTGCGCAGGTCCAGCACCACGCCATCCAGCTTGTCGTTCTTGAAACCGGCCAGCAGCTTGGCGACGTCGCGGGTGGCCGAGGCGTAGTCGGCGGCATTGCGGCGGCGGCCCTCGAAGTCCTGGTAGAAGGTTGGCAGCTTGATCACGCCGACCTTCCGTGCCGGTTCACCGTTGGCGGCCGGAATGGTCATGGTCTCACCCTTGGCGGCCTGTTCGGCAAGGCGCACCTTCTGCCGGGTCAGCACCAGGGTGTGGTGCTTGCCGTCGGCGCCTTCCGCGGCCGGAATGAATTCCAGCTTGACCTGGGTGTCCTTGGCACCGCGGATCTTGGCCACGACATCATCGATGCGCCAGCCGATCACGTCCTCGACCAGGCCGGACTTGCCCTGGCCGACGCCGACGATGCGGTCACCCGGCTTCAGCGTGCCGTCCACCGCGGCCGGACCACCGGCGATGATCTCGCGGATCACCACCACATCGTCCTGGCGCTGCAGCTGCGCACCGATGCCTTCCAGCGACAGCGACATCGCCTGATTGAAGTTTTCGGCGGTGCGCGGAGTGAAGTAATCAGTGTGCGGATCAACCGCGCTGGTGTACGAGTTCATGAAGAACTGGAAGACGTCTTCGCCCTTCAGTTCATTGACCGACTTCTCCAGCGTGGCATAGCGCTTGTCCAGCGTCTTGCGGATGTCGTCCGGCTTCTTGCCGGCCAGCTTCAGGCGCAGCCAATCGTTCTTGACCGACTTGCGCCACAGTTCATCCAGTTCGGCGCTGCTGGCCGCCCACGGCACCTTCTTGCGGTCGTATTCGAAACGCTCGTCGGTGGTGAAGTCCGGCTCCTGCTTGAGCAGCTTGCGCGCGTAGGCCACGCGCTCGCCCACGCGCTGCTTGTAGACGGCGAACACCTGGAACGCCGGCTCCAGCTCGCCGCCACGGATGGCCGAAGAGATATTGGCTTCGAACGGCGCGAAGCGCGCCACGTCAGCCTGGGTGAAGTACTGCTTGCCGCCGTCCAGCGTCTCCAGGTAGCGCTTGAACACGTCCTTGGAGGTGGCCTCGTCCAGCGCGCGCGGGCGGTAGGCGTAGCGGCTGTCGGACAACAGGCCGTACACCAGCTTGGAGGTGGTCACCTGATCGGCGGTGGCCGCCGCGGGCAATGCGGGCGAGTCGGCCTTGGCCGCCAGCGCCAGCGGCGCGACCAGCGCCAGGGCCATCAGGAATGCGGGGGCTTTGAATTTCATTGACGTGCTCGAAGGCGCCTTGCCAAGGGGGAGACTGTAGGGTGTTCAGACACCACGACAGTGCCGAAAGTTGCCGGGTTTGTCACTCGGCCGCGCTCGGTGGAAAACCAGCCTAGCGGGGCCGGTGTAGCAAATTGTGAATGCAGGCGAAGGCAGGGCGGGCCTTGTAGAGCCGAACCCATGCTCGGCTGTCCAGCCGGACGCAGCCGAGCATGGGCTCGGCTCTACAGCAGGCAAAAGCGTGCGAACCAAGGTTCGCACCCACCGAAGGCGGCGGGCCGCGCCCGCCTGGGTCGTCAGGAGACCCCTGCGCCCTTGGCCTGCACGTCGGCGTGGTACGACGAGCGCACCATCGGGCCGGAGGCCACGTGGCTGAAGCCCAGCTCGTAGCCGTAGTCTTCCAGCGCCTTGTAGTCCTCGGGGGTCCAGTACTTCAGCACCGGGTGGTGGTGCGCGGTCGGCTGCAGGTACTGGCCGATGGTGATCATGTCCACGTCATGCGCGCGCAGGTCGCGCATGGTGGCCTTGATCTGCTCGAACTCCTCGCCCAGGCCCAGCATGATGCCGCTCTTGGTCGGCACCTCCGGGTGCTGCGCCTTGAAGTTCTTCAGCAGGTTCAGCGACCACTGGTAATCGGCGCCCGGGCGCACGTTGCGGTACAGGTCCGGTACGGTTTCGATGTTGTGGTTGAACACATCCGGCGGGTTCTGCGCCAGGATCTCCAGCGCGCGCTCCATGCGCCCCTTGCCGCGGAAATCGGGGGTCAGCACTTCAATGCGGGTACCCGGCGACTTCGCGCGGATGGCGGTGATGCAGTCGACGAAATGCTGGGCACCGCCGTCGCGCAGGTCATCGCGATCGACGCTGGTCACCACCACGTACTTCAGGCCCATGTCGGCCACGGTCTGGCCCAGGCTGGCCGGCTCGTTGGCATCCGGCGGCTTGGGGCGGCCGTGCGCCACATCGCAGAACGAGCAGCGGCGGGTGCAGACCTCGCCAAGGATCATGAAGGTGGCGGTGCCGTGGCCGAAGCACTCATGGATGTTCGGGCAGCTGGCTTCCTCGCACACGGTCACCAGGCGGTTCTCGCGCAGCTTGGCCTTCAGGTTCTGCACGGCATTGCCCGAGGGAATGCGCACGCGGATCCAGGACGGCTTGCGCAGCACCGGCGCATCGGCGAACTGCACCGGCGAGCGGTTGATCTTGTCACCGCCCAGCTGCTTGACCCCGGCCTGCAACGGCGCGGCGGACGGAGAGTCGCCCTGCACGATCTGCAGGGGAATGGAACGGGCGGTGGTTTCAGTCATGGCAGTTCCGGGGGGCGGTCAGGCGGCCGCAGAAAGATCGGGCAGTTCGGGCGTGTGCTGCAGCAGCAGGCCGAACTGGCGGGCCAGGTGGTCCAGCAGCACCGGCTTGACGGCCTCCATCCCGGAGGGTCCGCCCAAGTCTACTACCGATGTCACCTGCAACCCCTGGTAGCCACAGGGGTTGATACGGTGGAAGGGTTCCAGGTCCATGGACACGTTGAAAGCCAGGCCGTGGAAGGTGCAGCCGCGGCGCACGCGGATGCCGAGCGCGGCGATCTTGGCGCCGCCGACGTAGACACCCGGGGCACCCTCGCGGCGTTCGGCACCGATGTTCCACTCGGCCAGGGTATCGATGAGGGCCTGCTCGATGCGGCAGACGTAGTCGCGCACACCAATGCCCAGCCGCGGCAGGCGCAGCAGCGGGTAGACCACGATCTGGCCGGGACCGTGATACGTCACCTGGCCGCCGCGGTCCACGTGCAGCACCGGGATCTCGCCCGGCGCCAGCACGTGCTCGTCCTTGCCGGCCTGGCCCAGGGTGAACACCGGATCATGCTCGACCACCCACAGCTCGTCGGCGTCGGCGTCGCTGCGCTGGTCGGTGAAGCGCTGCATGGCGCGCCACACCGGTTCATAGGCTTGGCGGCCGAGGTCACGCACCACTGCCGGACGCGGCGCGCGGTCTTCCGGGGCGGCTTCGGCCGGGCAGCTGTCGGCTACAGCGTCCACTTCACTTCCGGGTGGTCGCGCAGCGCCTGGTGCGCCAGGTCGTACTGCTCGCGGCTCTCGGCCTTGAACACGATGCGGACGGACACGTATTTGCCGTTGGACGAATGCTTCCAGCTGATGCGCTCGTTCACCACATCGATGCCGGCAGCCAGCAGCAGACGGGGAAGCTCATGCTCCAGGCCGCGGTTGGCCGGGCCCATGGCGCTGAGCTCGAACTGGCCGGGGAACTGGAAGCCGTGGTCGGGGTTGTCGGACTTGATTTCCATGCCCCCATTATCGGGCCGCAGGGCAACAAACCCAAGAGTATTCATCAAAGTCAAAGGCGGCACCGGCGAGCCGCTGCGTTGCAGCGGGGCCGCGCCCCTGGCAGGGCCGTCCACGAAGGCCGGCCCCGGCAGGCGGCGCGTGCCGGCGCAGGGCCGGCACGCAGGCGGCTTACTTGGCCGTTTCCATCAGGGTGGAATTGACCCAGCCCTTGTTGCCCATTTCGTCTTCCACTTCCCACATGGTGCCTTCCTTGACGCCGGTGGGGTACAGCAGCATGCCCGGCTCCAGCGAGCGCACCGGCGCACCGGTGCCCTTGGCATTGGCCAGCAGGCGACCGGCCTTGAGCATGGTCACTGCCTGGCCGGAGTTGGCCGCCGAGGCATTGGCCGGCAGGCCGCCCAGCTCGGCCACCATGTTGGTGTACGCCTGCAGGTAGGCCAGGGTGATCACCTGGCCGATTTCGGTGTTGGCATAGCCACCCACGCCCATCGCGCCGATGCCGCCGCCGCCGAACAGGCCGCCACCGGCGCCCCAGCCCAGGTCGGTCTTCTTCGAGTTGCCCTCGACGATGGCCACCTGCTCGGAGGAGCGCACGTCAGTGAGGGTGAGGGTCACGTCCGCGGTCTTGCTGCGGAAGTTCAGGCCGCTGACCACCGCACCGGCCTTGCCGCCGATCAGCCCGCCCAGCAGGCCACCGATGGCGTTGCCGCCGGCATTGCTGTTCTGCGAGATCAGGTCCGGCACCAGCACGTAGTCGGCGGCACGGATCTGGCCCTTGCCGATGTTGGAGCGGCCGCGCAGCTGGCCTTCGCTGGCCAGCGCACGCTCGGCCTGGGCAGCGGCCATGCCGACGCCTCGGTCCACCAGGGTGAAGCACTTGGACTTGTTGACGAAGACCTTGATCAGCTTCGAAGGCGCCGGCAGCTGCTGGCCGGTCCACCAGTTCACCACGTCTTCCGGCTCGATCACCGAGATGGAACCCAGCGGCTTGGTGCAGACCGGAATCTCGGCCTGGCCCTTCTTGCTCTGCTCCTGGGCAGAGGTGCGGCTGTTGGCGAAGCTGTCGCGCAGACCGGCCGACGCCGGGGCACTGACGCCCAACAGGCCGGCACCCAGCAGCGCGCAGGCCAGCACGGGGGCGAGCGAATTCGATTTGTTCATATGAGTCATCCAGCACTTCGCCGACGGCGAAGCACAATCCATGGGTTGAGAAAGGGTCTGGGACCTGAATCCTTTGGTGGCGCCTCCCCAGGCGCCGGCGCAGAGGATAGGGCATGCAGGGACCCAACCACAACCGCAGCTGACTGGAAAGTGCGGATAACGACAGATTTGGCCAACCCGGGCGATGGCGCCCGCCGGCGGGCCTGTCCCGACTCCACGTATCACATTGTGTCGGTTGGACAATGTTGTTTTCGGAACAGACAAGTGAGCGCCATGTGGTCGTTTTGCTGACCACCTGGGGGTACCGTGTCGCGGCTGAAATCGACAAAAGAACCCGCGCCCCGATGAGC
>NZ_JAPTFX010000113.1:0-16013 GCF_030985895.1 Stenotrophomonas sp. Sm6012
CCTCCTGGGAGCAGCCGGCGGCCAGGGCCACGGCCAGCGGAAGGAGCATCAGCGGATTACGCATGAATCGGGACCGTTACGGGGATCAAACCCCAATGGTACCTCCCTCCGGCCGCGCAGGCGTTGCGCGGTGCGGGGTAATGGCGGGCGGGGCCGATCCTGCGCCTCCGGCGCATGCCAACCTTGGTTGGCACGGATCTTTCATCGCTCGCGGCAGGCCCGTGCCGACCAAGGTCGGCACCCACCAAAGCGGATGACCGCAGCCTGGGCGTGCCGACCAAGGTCGGCACCCACCAGAGCGGATGACCGCAGCCGGGGCGTGCCAACCAAGGTTGGCACCTACCAAGGCACGACTTACAGCTTGTAGCCGGAATGGATCGAGACGATGCCGCCGGTCAGGTTCTTGTAGTGGCAGCGCTCGAAACCGGCCTGCCCCATCATCGCCTTCAGCTCGTCCTGCGGCGGGTGCTTGCGGATGCTCTCGGCCAGGTACTGGTAGCTGTCCGAATCGTTGGCGAACAACTTGCCCAGCTTGGGCAGGATCCGGAACGAATGGAAGTCGTAGATCGGCTTGAACCAGTCCGCGGTCACTTCGGAGAACTCCAGCACGCGGGCCTGGCCGCCCACCTTCAGCACGCGATACATCTCGCGCAGGCCGGCGTCCTTGTCGGTCACGTTGCGCAGGCCGAAGGCGATGGTCACCAGGTCGAAGCTGTTGTCCGGGAACGGCAGGGCCTCGGCGTTGCACTGCACGTAGTCCAGGCCGAGCACCAGGCCGCGGTTGGTCAGGCGGTCACGGCCGACCGACAGCATGCCGGCGTTGATGTCGCCCAGCACCACCGAGCCTTCGGCGCCCACGCGCTCCTTCAGCAGGGCGGCGATGTCGCCGGTGCCACCGGCCAGGTCGAGCACGCGGTCGCCCGGCTTCACCTGCGCGGTCGCCACGTAGTAGCGCTTCCACGCCCGGTGCACGCCCAGGCTCATCAGGTCGTTCATCAGGTCGTAGTTGCGCGCGACCGAGGTGAACACCTGGCCGACCAGCTTCTGCTTGTCCTTGGCGGCGACGTCGCGGAACCCGAAATGGGTGGTACCGGCTTTGTAGGGGGATTCGCTCATGGCCCCGATTATCGCACCGCCGGGAGCCAGCGGCACCCCCTGCCCGTATCATGGCGGGCCACGACTTACCGGAGCCCCGCATGATCACCACGCCCGACTACCAGGCCCTGCTGCAGACCGCCATCGCCGAAGCCCGCCAGGGCCTGGCCGAAGGCGGCGTGCCGATCGGCGCGGCGCTGTACCACAACGACGGCCGCCTGCTCGGCTGCGGCCACAACCGACGCGTGCAGGAAGGCGACCCTTCCGTGCACGGCGAGACCGACGCGTTCCGCAAGGCCGGCCGCCAGCGCCGCTACCAGGACACCATCATGGTCACCACCCTGGCCCCGTGCTGGTACTGCTCGGGGCTGGTGCGCCAGTTCAACATCGGCACGGTGGTGGTGGGCGAATCGCGTACCTTCCAGGGCGGCATCGACTGGCTGCGCGAAAACGGCGTCAACGTTATCGATCTCGACAGCCAGGAATGCGTCGATCTGCTCGGCGGCTTCATTGCGCAGCATCCGGAGATCTGGAACGAAGACATCGGCGAATGAGCACCGCGCAGCGTACTGTTGAACCTGCTTAATGAACGCTTCAGTGCTGGCACGCCCTAGTGCCGGCAGCGTTTGCGGCGATTGTTGTGATCCCGTGCACAGTCAGCGGGACTGCCTGCACACGCTGCGGTAACACCCCACCCGCGCAGTGCGCCTAGGGTGGGGTTACCGGGACCTTCTTCCCCCCGGCGGAGCCAGCCATGTGCGCGCACGCCGTACGCCCCACGCCCGACCCGACCCTCGCCGCCATCCGCACGCGCCTGCAGCAGCAGTTCGCGCTGCACCAGCGTGGCGCCCTGTTCTGGACGGCCTACCAGGGCCTGCAGCTGGAACTGGTACAGGGCCGTCCGCTCGACCACGAGCGCCTGTGCAACGCAATGGCCGACATGGCCGAAGAAATGGGCGCGGTCGAGCATGCGCAACTGATCGGCCATCGCAACGCTGGCTGCACATCTCCCTGACGCGGCATCCACTGCCGCTCAGGCCACACTGCGATGAACCCCCATTCCCATCCACTTCAACCGATTGGATCGACATGCACGCTGAAGTTCCCACCATTCCCCCGGTCATCAACGTAGACGCCGAGCTTGACCACTGGCGTCGCCAGCATGCCGACGGTGCACTGCCGCACAACTCGTTCGGCTCGTACGTGCCGTGGATCAAGTTCGCCTGCGATTCGCTGATCACCCAGCCGCGCGCCAGCAATGCGCAGCGCGACGAGATGTTCCAGACCCAGTACGCCCTGCAGATCATGCCGCGCCTGAGTGAAGCCCAGGCCCGCGAGTTCGTCGACCGCTGCTGGCAGCATGTCTACCAGACCAGCCGGGTGCGCCTGCAGGACGCTCCGCGCCTGCGCGCCTGAGCTGCACGGCCCCTGCACAAGGCACTGCCGATCATCCTCGTCACCTGAGTGGGACGACGACGATGAAAGCAAGAAACCTGTTCAATACGATCGCCAAGAAGGCCGCGGCCGCCACCGGTTCGCCGTGGACCTTCCTGGCTGCGGTCGCGATCGTGGTGATCTGGGGCATCAGTGGCCCGCTGTTCGGTTTCAACGACACCTGGCAGCTGGTGATCAACACCGGTACCACCATCATCACCTTCCTGATGGTGTTCCTGATCCAGCACACGCAGAACGCGGACACCGCGGCGATGCAGATCAAGCTCGACGAGCTGATCCGCGCGACGGCCGAAGCCAACAACGAACTGTTGGATCTGGAAGAACTGGACGAAGAGCGACTGGAAGAGATCCGCCGCGAATACGAGCGCATGGCGCGCGAAGCCGGCGACGCGCTGGCACGGGTGCGCGCCTGCCATGCCACCCGCCGCGACGATGAGGCGGTGTAGCAGGCCCTGGAATGACAATGCCGGCCAGCGGCCGGCACTCCCATCGATCATCAAGGTAGGTGCCAACCTTGGTTGGCACAGGGCCAGCCGCCTGCGCTGACGCATTCGTGCCACCAAGGTTGGCACCTACCAGAAGCGCTGCTTACCCGCGCTCGTGCCAGCCGCCGCCCAGCACCTTGTACAACGTGATGCGGTTGGCCTGCTGGGCCAGCTGTGCCTGCAGCTGGGTCTGCTGCGCGGTGTAGGCGGTACGCCGTGCATCGAGCAGGGTGACGAAGCTGTCCAGGCCGGCGTCATAACGCGCCTGCGACAGGCGGTTGGCCTGTTCGGCCGCATCCACCAGGCGCTGCTGTGCACTCACCTGCTCATCCAGGCTGACATTCAGCGCCAGCGCATCGGCAGTTTCGCGGAAGCCGACCTGGATCGATTTCTCGTACTGCGCCAGCGCGATATCGCGGTCGGCGTTGGCAATGGCCAGGTTGGCGCGCAGCTTGCCGCCCTGGAAGATCGGCAGGGTGATCTTGGGCAGGAAGCTCCACACGCGGGTGCCGCTGTCGAACAGGTTGGACAGTTCGGTCGAACCACTGCCAATGCTGCCGGTCAGCGAGATGCTCGGAAAGAATGCCGCGCGCGCCGCGCCGATGTTGGCGTTGGCGGCCAGCAGCTGGTGTTCGGCGGCCATGATGTCCGGGCGCTGCAGCAGCACGTCGCTGGGCAGGCCGGCCGGCGGCGGTGCCAGCGCCAGCAGCTGCGGTTCGATGCTGTCCGGCAGCAGTGCCGGATCCAACTGGCCACCGGCCAGCAACGCCAGCGCATTGCGGTCCTGGGCCAGCTGCCCACGCAGGCGTGCGGCATCGGTGCGCGCGGTTTCCACCAGCGTACGGGTCTGGGTCAGCTCCAGCGCCGAACTGCCACCACGCTCGTGGCGGGCCTCGGCCAGGCGCAGCGAATCCTCGTAGGTCTTCAGCGTGGCATCGGCGATCTTCAGCCGCTGTGCGTCGGCACCATAGGTCAGCCACGCGGTCGCGGTCTCGGCCACCAGGCTCAGCTGCGCATTGCGGCGGTTGGCCGCCACAGCGAAGTACTGCTGCAGCGCTTCCTCGCTGAGGTTGCGCACGCGGCCGAACAGGTCGAGCTCGAACTCGGCCACACCCACGCCCGCGGTGAACTGCTCGGTGACGCCGGCGTCGGTGCCCTGGCGCTGCATCTGGCCGGTGACGGCCACGCCGGGTACGCGGTCGGCGCGCTGCACGCGGTACTGGCCGCGTGCGCGTTCCACGTTGAGCACGGCCACGCGCAGGTCGCGGTTGTTCTGCAGCGACTGGTCGATCACCTGCTGCAGGCGCGCGTCGGTGAAGAAGTCGCGCCAGCCAACGGCGGCAACATCGGCCACCTGGCCCTGCGCGGCCTCGGCCGGCCACTGCGCCGGAATGGCCGGCGCGACGGCGGTGTTCTTCGGCACCAGGGTGGAGCAGCCGGCCAGCGCAAGCGCGGCGGCAATGGAAAGGAACAGGGATGCACTTTTCATGGGATGGCTTCCATCGGTACTGCCGGATGGCAGGAGGCAGTGCCGGCCAGCGGCCGGCACTGCCGTTTCGCTTACGTGGAGGATTTGCGCTTGAACACGCGCTGCACCACGACGAAGAACAGCGGCACGAAGAACACGCCGAGCACGGTGCCGACGATCATGCCGCCGAGCACGCCGGTGCCGATCGCCTGCTTGGCGCCGGAGCCGGCACCGGTGGAGATCGCCAGCGGTACCACGCCCATGCCGAAGGCCAGCGAGGTCATCACGATCGGGCGCAGGCGGTCGCGCACGGCATGCATGATCGACTCGATCAGGCTGGCGCCCTTCTCCAGGTTTTCCTTGGCGAACTCGACGATCAGGATCGCGTTCTTGCTGGTCAGGCCCACCGTGGTCAGCATCGCCACCTGGAAGTAGATGTCGCGTTCCAGGCCCTTGAAGGTGTTGGCCAGCACCGCGCCGAGGATGCCCAGCGGGGCGGCCAGCAGCACGGCGGTCGGCACGCTCCAGCTTTCATACATCGCGGCCAGGCACAGGAACACGATCATCAGCGACAGCGTGTACAGCAGCGGCGTCTGCGAACCCGCCTGGCGTTCCTGGTAGGACATCGCCGTCCATTCGATGCCGAAGCCTGCCGGCAGCTGCTTGGCCAGCTGTTCGATCTCGGCCATGGCATCGCCCGAAGCGACACCCGGGGCCGGTTCGCCCTGGATCTCCATCGCCGACACACCGTTGTAGCGCTCCAGGCGCGGCGAGCCGTAGTCCCAGTGCTTGCTGGCGAACGCGCTGAACGGCACCATCTCGCCCTTGTCGTTCTTCACCGACCAGAGGTCGAAGTCCTCCGGCACCATGCGGAACGGCTGGTCGGCCTGCACGAACACGCGCTTGACACGGCCGCGATCGACGAAGTCATCGATGTACGAACTGCCCCACGCGGCGGCCAGGGTGCCGTTGATCTGGTCGATCGACAGCCCCAGCGAGGTCGCCTTGGCCGCGTCGATGTCGATGCGGAACTGCGGCGTGTCTTCCTGCCCGTTCGGACGCACGTTGGCCAGCTTCTTGCTGCCCGCAGCGAGGCCCAGCAGCTGGTTGCGCGCGGCCACCAGGGCCTCGTGGCCCTGGCCGCTGTTGTCCTTCAGGAAGAAGGTATAGCCCGAGGCGGTACCCAGTTCCGGAATGGCTGGCGGCGGGAAGGCGAAGATGAAGGCATCCTTGATCTGGCCCAGGGCCGCCATCGCGCGCCCGGTGATCGGCATCACGCCGTTGTCGGCGTCACGCTCGCTCCAGTCCTTCAGCTTGACGAAGGCCATGCCCGCGTTCTGTCCCATGCCGGCAAAGCTGAAGCCCTGCACCGAGAACACCGATTCCACCGCATCCTTCTCGTTCTGCAGGAAGTGGTTTTCCAGTGCCGTGATCGATTCCAGCGTGCGCTCCTGGGTGGCACCGACCGGCGCCTGCACCAGCGCCATCAGCACGCCCTGGTCCTCGTTGGGCAGGAACGAACTGGGCAGGCGCACGAACAGCACGCCCATCAGCACGAACAGCGCCGCCACGATGCCCATGAAGCGCCACGGACGGTGGATGATGCCGCGCACGCCACGCTGGTAGCTTTCGCTGGTGCGGTCGAAACCACGGTTGAAGCCGTTGAAGAAACGACCGGACCAGCCCTTGTGCGCGACGTGGTGCTCGCCCTTCTTCAGCGGCTTGAGCATGGTCGCGCACAGCGCCGGGGTCAGCACGATCGCCACCAGCACCGACAACGCCATCGCCGAGACGATCGTGGCCGAGAACTGGCGGTAGATCACGCCGGTGGAGCCGCTCATGAAGGCCATCGGCACGAACACCGCCGACAGCACCAGGCCGATACCCACCAGCGCGCCGGTGATCTGGCCCATCGACTTGCGGGTCGCTTCGAGCGGCGACAGTCCTTCCTCGGACATGATGCGCTCGACGTTCTCCACCACCACGATGGCATCGTCCACCAGCAGGCCGATCGCCAGCACCATCGCGAACATGGTCAGCATGTTCACCGAGAAGCCCAGCATCGCCAGCACGCCGAAGGTACCCAGCAGCACCACCGGCACGGCGATGGTCGGGATCAGGGTGGCGCGGAAGTTCTGCAGGAACAGGTACATCACCACGAACACCAGCACGATCGCTTCGATCAGGGTCTGCACCACGCCCTTGATCGACACGCGCACGAACGGGGTGGTGTCGTACGGGATCTCGGCCTTCAGGCCGGCCGGGAAGAAGCTCTTCATGTCCTGCAGCGCGGCATCCACGCCGGCCGCGGTGTCCAGCGCGTTGGCGCCGGTGGCCAGGGTGACCGCCAGGCCGCTGGCCGGCTGGCCGTTGTAGCGGGTGACGAAGTCGTAGGACTCGGCACCCAGTTCGACGCGGGCGACATCACCCAGGCGCAGTTCGGCACCGTCCTGCGCACCGCGCACGATGATGTTGCGGAACTGTTCCGGGGTCTGCAGGCGCGACTGCGCGTTGATGGTGGCGTTGAGCTGCTGGCCCTTCACCGACGGCGCACCGCCGAGCTGGCCGATGGCCACCTGGGCGTTCTGCGCCTTTACCGCTGCCGTCACTTCGGCAACCGACAGGCCATAGGTGTGCAGCTTGTTCGGGTCCAGCCAGATGCGCATGGCGTACTTGCCACCGAACACCTGGATGTTGCCCACGCCCGGCACGCGGCTCAGGCGATCGACGACGTTGGAACCAACGTAGTCGGCGATGTCGTTGGCATCCATGCTGCCGTTCTCGGACACGAACGCGATGACGTTCAGGAAGCCCGAGCTGGACTTGGCCACGTTGATGCCCTGCCGCTGTACTTCCTGCGGCAGCAGCGGCATGGCCAGCTGCAGCTTGTTCTGCACCTGCACCTGGGCGATGTCCGGGTTGGTGCCGCTCTCGAAGGTCAGGGTGATGGTGGCCTGGCCGTTGGACGAGCTGTTGGAGGAGAAGTAGATCAGGCCATCAAGGCCCTTCATGTTCTGCTCGATGATCTGCGTCACCGAGTCCTCGACCACCTTGGCCGATGCACCCGGATAGGTGGCGCTGATTTCCACCGCCGGCGGTGCGACGTTGGGGTACATCGAGACCGGCAGCTTGAACAGGGCCAGGCCGCCGGCGAGCATGATGATGATGGCGATCACCCACGCGAAGATGGGTCGATCGATGAAAAAGCGTGCCATGGGGTTCTCCGCTTACTTCGCGTCGCCGGCCGGGGCGGCAGGCTGGGCGGCTGCCGCCGGCTTGGCCGGTGCAGCGCCCTTCTCGGTGGCCTTGACCGGCATGCCGGGGCCGATCTTCTGCAGGCCTTCGACAATGACCTTGTCGCCGGCCTTCAGACCGTCATCGACCAGCCACTTGTCGCCGACCGTGCGGCTGACCTTGACCGGGCGCACTTCGACCTTGTTGTCCTTGTCGACCACCATCGCCGTGGTGTCGCCCTTCGGATCACGGGCGATGCCCTGCATCGGCACCAGCACCGCATCGCTGCGCACGCCGCCGCCGATCACCGCACGCACGTACATGCCCGGCATCAGCAGGCCGTCGGGGTTGTCCACCTTCACGCGCAGCCCGAAGCTGCCGGTGGCCGGATCGACGCTGACCTCGGAGAACTCCAGCGTGCCCTTGTGCTCGAAGGTGCTGCCGTCTTCCATCAGGATGCTGACCGGCAGGGTCTGGTTGTCCTGCAGGCGGCCGGCGGCCAGTTCGCGACGCAACTGCAGCAGCTCGGCCGAGGACTGGGTCAGGTCCACATAGATCGGGTCCAGCTGCTGCACGGTGGCCAGCGCGTTGGCCTGGCCGGCGCTGACCAGCGCACCCTGGGTGACGCTGGACTTGCCGATGCGGCCGCTGATCGGCGCGGTGATGCGGGCGTAGCCGAGGGTGACGTTGGCCGCGTCCAGCGAGGCCTTGGCGGCACCGACGTCGGCCTCGGCCTGCTTCTGCGCGGCCACGGCGTTTTCCAGGTCCTGCTGGCTGACCGCGTCGACCTTGGCCAGCTCGGTGATGCGCTTGGCGCTCAGGCGGGCGGCGTTGGCGGTGGCTTCGGCGCGGGCCAGCTGGGCGCGGGCGTTGTTGGCCTGGGCGCGGTAGCTGGCGTCATCGAGCTGGTACAGCGGCTCGCCGGCCTTGACCATGCCGCCCTCGGTGAACAGGCGCTTGGCAACGATGCCGTTGACCTGCGGGCGCACTTCGGCCACCAGGAAGGCATTGGTGCGGCCAGGCAGTTCGCGGGTCAGGCCCACGGTCTCGGACTTCAGCGTGACCACGGTGACATCGCCCGGGCCCTGTTCGGGGGCCTGGGGTTGGCCGCCACAGGCAGCCACGGTCGCGGCGATGGCCAGCGACAGCGCGAAGGGTCGGATTCGGCTCAGCAACATGACGGAAAGGCTCTTAGGGGAAGGAATCTCAAAAAACGCTGAAACGGGCCAAAAGCGCCAGCACACAACGCATACCGGCGATGAGTGGTAGCCAGAACGGGCCTGCCACGCACACGGCGGGAATGATGGGTGCGAAATATACATACATGCGTGTTTGTTTGTAAACCGGTACAATTCAGCCACGTTTCACCCGCACTCGTACCCACACCCATGGCCCGCAAGACCAAAGAGGACACCCAGGCAACCCGGGAAGGCATCCTTGACGCCGCCGAAGCCTGCTTCCATGAACACGGCGTGGCCCGTACCACGCTGGAGATGATCGGCGCCCGCGCCGGCTACACCCGTGGCGCGGTGTACTGGCGCTTCAAGAACAAGGGCGAGGTGCTGGCCGCGATCGTCGAGCGCGTGCATCTGCCTTTCATGCAGGAACTGGAGCGCACCTCCACCGACCAGCGCGACACGCCGGTGCATGACCTGCGCGCGGTGATGATCCACTCGTTCATCGAGCTGTCCGAGGACGAGCGCCTGCGCAAGACCATGGAAATCATGCTGCGCAGCGATGCCTCGGCCGACACCAGGGTGCTGACCGAAATGCAGCAGGCCGGTTTCCGCGATGCACTGGACCGGATGGAACGGGCGTTGCGTCGCGCCGGGGACCTGGGCCAGCTGCGCGACGGCGCCGACCCGAAGATCGCCGCGCGCATGCTGCACGCCACGGTGCTGGGCGTGCTGCACGGGGCGATGGTCGAACCGGAACTGATGGACCTCAAGCGCGACGGCATGCTCGCGCTGGACATGACCCTGGCCGCCTACGTGAAGGACGGCGTATTCGTGCCCGGAACGGTGCCCGAGCCGTTGCCGGAGGCGTGAACCGGGTTGCGCCTGGCGCCACGGCCCTGCACCCTCCCTGCTTCTCCCCGGAAACGCAGCGATGATCCTGGACAACGTTGTATGGGGCTTCATCGGTTGCGGCAGCGTCACCGAAAAGAAGAGTGGCCCTGCGCTGGCCGGCACGCCCGGTTCACGGGTGGCTGCCGTGATGCGCCGCAATGCGGCACTGGCCGAGGATTACGCACGGCGCCATGCGATTCCCCGCTGGTATGCCGATGCCGATGCGCTCATCGCCGATCCGGAGGTGAACGCGATCTACGTCGCCACGCCGCCCTCCACCCACATGCAGTACGCGTTGCAGGCCATTGCGGCGGGCAAGCCGGTCTATATCGAAAAGCCCATGGCCATGGACCATGGCGAGTGCGTGCGCATTCTGGAGGCCAGCGCACGCAGTGGCGTACCGGTGTTCGTTGCCTATTACCGACGCGCCCTGCCCCGCTTCGAGAAGGCCAAGCAGTTGCTGGACAGCGGCGCGATCGGTACGCCGCGCAGCGTGCGCGCGACCCTGCACCGGCCACACTCGGCGCATGCCACATCGCCGGACTTCTGGCGGACCAACCCTGCCATCTCCGGCGGCGGCCTGTTCGTCGATCTCGGCTCGCACACCCTGGACCTGCTCGACCATCTGCTGGGCCCGCTGAGCGATGTCAGCGGCCTGGCCAGTTCGCAGGCAGGCGCGTATGCGGCCGAGGACAGCGTCTCGATGTGCTTCCGCACCGGAACCGGTGCGCACGGCATCGCGCAGTGGAGTTTCTGTGCGTTCCGCCGCCAGGATGAAATCGAAATCACCGGCGACCGTGGGCAGCTGCGTTTTGCCACCTTCGAGGACGTCCCGGTGCTGCTGGAAACCGACGCGGGCATGCAGGCGTTCGAGATCCCGAACCCGCCTACGATCCAGCAGCCGTTGATTGCCACCCTCGTGGACGAACTGCGCGGCCACGGACGCTCGCCCTCGACCGGCGTCAGCGCCGCCCGCACCAACGCGGTGATCGACCAGGTACTGCGGGCCTACCGTGCCAGACAGTAAATCCACGCCATGCGTGGATGCCCTTCGCGCAAGAAAAGGGCCGCCTTTCGGCGGCCTTGTGCATCACAGGATGTATCGGCTCAGGTCCGGGTCCTGCACCAGCTCGCCCAGATGCGCATCGACGTAGGCGCTGTCGATGGCAAGCGTCTCGCCGTCGCGATCCGGTGCCTCGTAGCTGAGCGAATCCAGCAGGCGCTCCAGCACGGTATGCAGGCGGCGCGCACCGATGTTTTCCTGGCGCTCGTTCACCTGGAAGGCGATCTCGGCCAGGCGCTCGATGGCATCGGCGGTGAAGCTGACCTTGACGCCCTCGGTGGCCAGCAGCGCTTCGTACTGCTTGGTCAGCGCGGCCTTCGGCTCGGTCAGGATGCGCACGAAATCGTTCTTGCTCAGCGCGCCCAGCTCCACGCGGATCGGGAATCGACCCTGCAGCTCCGGAATCAGGTCGCTGGGCTTGGCCAGGTGGAACGCACCCGATGCGATGAACAGGATGTGGTCGGTCTTGATCGTGCCGTACTTGGTGGACACGTTGGAGCCTTCCACCAGCGGCAGCAGGTCACGCTGCACGCCTTCGCGCGACACATCGCCGCCGCCCACGTTATCGCCACGCTTGGCGACCTTGTCGATCTCGTCGATGAAGACGATGCCGTGCTGTTCGCAGGCTTCGATCGCCGCGGTGCGGATGTCGTCCTCGTTGACCAGCTTGCCGGCTTCTTCCTCGATCAGCAGCGGGCGCGCGGCCTTGATGGTCAGCGTGCGCTTGTGCGCCTTGGCGCCACCACCGAGGTTGGCGAACATCGACTTCAGCTGCTGGCCCATTTCCTCCATACCCGGCGGGGTCATGATGTCCATGCTGACATTGGCGGCCAGGTCGAGTTCGATCTCGCGTTCGTCCAGTTCGCCATTGCGCAGCATCTTGCGGAACTTGATGCGGGTCTCGTTGTCCTGCGCCGACGGCTCGTTGCGGGCCACTTCCGGATCGAAACCGATGCCACCGCTGCGACGCGGCAACAGCGCATCGAGGATGCGGTCTTCGGCACGCTCTTCGGCCTGCGTACGCACGCGCACCTTGGCCTGTTCGCGGTACAGCTTCACTGCGGTATCGGCCAGGTCACGGATGATCTGCTCGACGTCCTTGCCGACGTAGCCCACTTCGGTGAAGCGGGTGGCTTCAACCTTGACGAACGGCGCGTTGGCCAGCGTGGCCAGGCGGCGCGCGATCTCGGTCTTGCCGACGCCGGTCGGGCCGATCATCAGGATGTTCTTCGGCATCACTTCATTGCGCAGCTCCGGCACCAGCTGCATGCGGCGCCAGCGGTTGCGCAGGGCGATGGCCACCGCGCGCTTGGCGTCGTGCTGGCCGACGATGTGCCGGTCCAGTTCCTGCACGATCTCGCGCGGGGTCATGGTGGCGGAGGAAACTTCGATCTTCGACATGGATGTGCTCACGGATTCGTTGTCGGTCGTGCCGGCCGCTGGCCGGCAACCAGGCACGCGCGTGGGGGATCATGAGGGTGCCGGCCAGCGGCCGGCACGACCTCAGAGTTCCTCGACCACCACGTTGCGGTTGGTGTAGATGCAGATGTCACCGGCGATGCCGATCGCTTCGCTGGCAATGGTGCGCGCATCCAGTTCGGTGTGCGCCATCAGCGCGCGGGCAGCCGACAGTGCATAGGAGCCACCGGAACCGATGGCGATGATGCCGTCCTCCGGCTCGATCACATCGCCGGTGCCACTGATGATCAGCGAGGTTTCCTTGTCGGCCACCGCCAGCAGGGCCTCCAGCTTGCCCAGGCGGCGCTCGGTGCGCCAATCCTTGGCCAGCTCGACCGCCGCGCGCTGCAGCTGGCCGTGCTTTTCCAGCTTGGCCTCGAACAGCTCGAACAGGGTGAAGGCATCGGCGGCGGCACCGGCGAAGCCGGCCAGCACCTGGCCGTCGCGGCCCAGGCGGCGCACCTTGCGCGCATTGCCCTTCATCACGGTGTGGCCCAGCGTGACCTGGCCGTCGCCGGCAATGGCCACGTGCTCGCCGCGACGGACGCAGACGATGGTGGTGGCGTGGAAAACGTTGGGGTTCTGACTGGGGTCCATGCGGCCTCCGATAGCTGTTCACGGGACATGGGGACAGCGCCGGGTGCGATCAAGCCTGCGCGGATGGCTGCCGTTCAGCGCTTTGCTTGCGAAGGCCGCTCCGGATTGGGCTCGATCCCCCACGCGAGGTACCAGTCTTCACCCTGCGTCTCGATCGGATGCTGGGTGCGGCCGGAGCCATTGCCGCAGGCCAGCGCGTCGGCCGCGCAGTAGCGGTCGCAGCCCCAGCAGATACGCTCGGGGTGTTTGGGATGCAGGGGAATCGGCTTCGCCATGGTGGCGCTGTCCTCGTGGCCTGCGGCCACGGTGCGCCGGTTGCACCCGACCTGCCCTGATCCAGATCAAGGAGGGGCTATTCAGCCTTGTCGCCCTTGCTGCGGCGCTTGGCGCGCGGATGCGCGGCGTCGTAGACCTTGGCCAGGTGCTGGAAATCGAGGTGGGTGTAGATCTGCGTGGTGGCGATGTCGGCGTGGCCGAGCAGTTCCTGCACGCCACGCAGGTCACCGGACGATTCGAGGATGTGGCTGGCGAAACTGTGCCGCAGCATGTGCGGGTGCACGTGCTTGAACAGGCCCTGGCGCTGCGCCAGCTGGCGGATGCGGATCTGCACCGCGCGTTGGCTGATCGGCCCGTTGCGGCCGGGAAACACCGGCGAGGCCGGGCCGCCCCCGCTTTCTGCACGCCAGGCCTGCAGTGCTTCGCGTGCCGGCCGCCCGAACGGTACCCGGCGCTGGCGATTGCCCTTGCCCATCACGTTGACCAGGCCGCTGGCGAAGTCCAGGTCGCGCCAGGTCAGCGCGCAGACTTCGCTCAGGCGCAGGCCCGAGGAATAGAACAGCTCCAGCAGCGCGCGATCGCGGCGGCCGAGTTCACCTTCCGGTTCCAGTTCGACCAGCTGCACCGCTTCGTCGGCATCGAGCACCTGCGGCAACCGCCGCGGTGCACGCGGCGCTTTCAGCGTCGCCGCCGGGCTGACCTCGATGCGGCCGTGCTTCAGCAGCCACGCGTAGAAACTGCGGCAGGCGGACAAGCGGCGCTGCAGGCTCTTGGCCGACAGCCCACGGCGATGCTCATCGGCGACGAACTGGCGCAACGTTTCGGCATCGAGCGCTTCCACGGCCATGCCGCGGGGCTCGGCCCATGCCGACAGCGCGTCCAGGTCGCGGCGGTAGGCGTCGAGCGTGTGCGCCGACATCCGCCGCTCCACCTGCAGGTGCTGCAGGAAGGCCTGTACCGCGCTCATCGTCGTCGTACCCTGCTCAGCCCGCGAAGCGCTTCAGGCCGGTGACCAGGGCGTCGCCCATCATGCGCAGGAACAACGTCCCCATGCCCGGGTAGAAGCGGTTCGGGTCATGGCTGCCGACTGCGATCAGGCCCACACCGGGCAGCGGCAGCAGTGCGGTGGTCTGCACTTCCTCGCTGCGCACGCCGTACAGCACGGCATTCTTTTCCGGTTGCAGGCGACCGCAGATCGGCTCGCCGTCCTTCAGGCAATCGCGGAACGGACCCAGCTGCGGATCATCGGCGGCGATCACCTGCAGCCAGTCGGCCTGCTCCAGCCCGGCCACCGGCGTATGCACCACCAGCCGCACCAGATCGCCGGCGAAGTCTTCCTGCAATGAAGCGGCCATCGCGCGCAGGGTGTCGGCGGCGTTGTCCTGCTTCATCAACGCCAGGGTCAGCTGGTGCGTGCGCACCGCCAGGCGTTCGTTGACCTGGGCGGTCGCGCCCAGGTCGGCCAACCGTCGTGCCAGCTCGCGGTTCTTCTCGCGCAGCACTTCCAGCTGGTAGCTGGCCAGCGACGCGGTCGGGCCGTCGTCACGCGGCACCACCAGGGTCAGGGCCAGGTCCGGGAACTGCTTGAGGAAGCCCGGATGCCGCCGCAACCAGGCGGCAACGTCGTGGGCCCCGAGCTTGTCGACGGTTTCGGTCATGCGATCCACTCCCCTTCGAAGACGAATGCGGTCGGGCCCGCCATCACCACCGGCTGGCCATCGCCCGGCCACTGGATGCGCAGCTCGCCCCCGGGCAGGCTGATGCGTGCATCACGCTGCAGCCGGCCGCGCTGCATCAGGGTGACGGCGGCGGCACAGGCGCCACTGCCGCAGGCCAGGGTTTCGCCGACGCCACGCTCGAACACGCGCAGGCGCGCATGATCCGGGCCCATCACCTGGGCAAAACCCACGTTCACCGAGCGCGGGAACGACGCGTGCTGTTGCAGCAGCGCACCGACGCGCTCGACCGGCGCCGCGTCGATCAGGCCCACTTCGATCACCGCATGCGGGTTGCCCATCGACACCGCGGCGAACCGCACGCTCTCGCCCTGCAGCGGCAGCAGGTATTCCTCGCGCGGGTGGGCAAAACCCACCAGCGGCACGGTGGACGGCTCGAATGCCGGCACGCCCATGGTCACCGCGAACTGGCCATCGCCCAGCACCTTCACTTCATGGCTGGCCAGCGGGCTGTCGATCACGAACACGTCGCCCTGCGCACTGCCCTCGCGCACCAGCCACGCGGCAATGCAGCGCGCGCCGTTGCCGCACTGCTCGGAGTTGGAACCGTCGGCATTCCAGATCCGGTAGGAGGCCACCGAACCGTCCGCACGCGGCGCTTCGATGGTCAGGATCTGATCACAGCCCACGCCGGTATGGCGATCCGCCAGGCGCGCGGCCAGCCCGGGCGTCGGCGGTGCGGTGCCGTCACGCAGGTCGATCACTACGAAATCATTGCCCGCGCCATGCATCTTGCTGAAACGCAGGGCCGTGGAACCGGCCTTACTCATTCCCGCCGTCCACCGGCTTGATCGGGTCCGGGGTGACCGAGGGGCTGCCGTCGCTGGTCGGCTGGGTCGCGGCCGGCGTGGCCGCCGGGGTCGCTTCAGGTGCAGCTGCCGGTTCGACGGTCTCTTCCACCGGCACCGGCTTCTGCGGCAGTACCAGCGGGCCCTTGTTGCCGCAGGCGGCAAGGAACAGCAGCGAGGCCGCTGCCAGCGGAATCAGGATGACGTTTCGATGGGGGATCTTCATGCCCCGAGTATAGCCATTGGCGGCTGAGCGGTTGGTGCAGGGGATCGGGTTGCCGGCCCGCGG